>NZ_JBOBDM010000009.1:0-109202 GCF_050586605.1 Pseudomonas sp. ES1
CGTCAACCATTAATTTCAAGAAACAGAAATATGGGAGATCGATGGGTTGAAGACGGCAAGATATCGCCCAGGCTCAGGCCGCCCTCTTACGCCCTCCCGCAAACCTGGGCACTCGCTTCGCCACCGCCGGAATTCGCAGCGCCATCAGCAATACCCCTACCCCTGCATAGATGGCCCATTCCTTCATATCTGAACGCACGATCCACAAGAAATGCAGCAACCCCAATCCAAGAATCACATACACCAGCTTGTGCAGCTTCTTCCAGCGCGCACCTAGCCGTCGCTGACTGTAGCGATTGGAGGTGACCGCCAAGGCCAGCAACCCAAGGAAACCCAACGCGCCGACAATGATGTACGGCCGCTTGCGCAGCTCAACCCCCAGCTGCCCCCAATCCAGGCCCAGGATGAACACCATATAAGAAGTCATGTGCAGCACTATATAAGCAAAGCACCACAAGCCCAGCTGCCGGCGCACCACGATCCAGCCCGACCACCCTGTCAGTTTCTGCAGCGGCGTCATGCTCAAGGTAATCAATAGAAAGACCAACGCCCCCAACCCAAGCCGATCCACCAGGATCTTGCCCGGATCTGGATCGAGCTGCCCCGTCGCCGCCTGATACAGCCACCAGGCAGGAAACAGGCAGCCGAGCACAAAGATCGCCAATCGCAACCAGGGATAACGCATCAATAGTTCTTCCGCAGATCGAGCCCGGCGTACAACGACGCTACCTCATCGGCATAACCATTGAACATCTGCGTTTCCCGCACATTGGGGCTGAACAGCCCGCTGGGCAAGCGCCGCTCGCGGGCCTGGGTCCAGCGCGGGTGATCGACCGTCGGGTTGACGTTGGCATAGAAACCATATTCATCCGGCGCCAGCCCTTGCCAGGTGGTATGCGGCTGCTCCGCCACCAGGCTGATGCGCACGATCGACTTGATGCTCTTGAAGCCATACTTCCACGGCACCACCAGGCGCAGTGGCGCGCCGTTCTGGTTAGCCAACTCCCGGCCGTACATGCCCACAGCCAGGATCGCCAACGGGTTCATCGCCTCGTCCAGGCGCAGCCCTTCTACATAAGGCCAGTCGATCAGGGCAAAACCGGAGCGCTGCCCGGGCATGCTCTTTGGGTCCTGCAGCGTTTCGAAACGGATATAGCGCGCCTTGGAAGTTGGCTCGACCTGCTTGAGCACTTGCGCCAGCGGAAAGCCCAACCACGGGATGACCATCGACCAGGCCTCTACGCAGCGCAGCCGATAAATGCGCTCCTCGAGCTGATAGGGCTTGACGAAGTCCTCCAGCGCATAGCGCCCGGGCTTCGCCACCTCGCCATCGACCACCAGGCTCCAAGGCTCGGTCTTCAGGCTGCCCGCATTGGCTGCAGGGTCGCCCTTGTCGGGCCCGAACTCATAGAAGTTGTTGTAGTGAGTGGCGTCCTTGAACGGTGTGATGGCCTCATCCTTCACGGTGACCGCCTGCCAGCGCGTGGCACCCAGCTTTTCGGTGAACCACGCAGGCGCCGCTCCGCCTGCGGCATCAGCATAGCGCGATGGCTCTGCGGCCACTCCCAAACGCGGCAAAGCGCCCAGGGCCATGCCTGCCAAGGTGCCACCCAGCATGCTGCGACGGGAAAGGTAGATGTGTTCGGGGGTGATCTGTGCCGACGTGCAGTCGGATGATCGGGGGAGTTTGATGAGCATGACGGCTCCACAGTACGGGCAACTGATGTACCCGTAAGACTATGGAGCCGGCAGGTTATTCCACGATTAAATCTTCATGAGGTTTTACGACGACCGCGCAGCAGGTACTGCAGCGGGCCGGAAACCGCATAAGCGAGGAAAATCAGCAGCAGGATGCGGGGCGGATCGCTGAACACGACCGCGAACACCAGCACCACGGCCAGGATCGCAACAAAGGGCACACGCCCCTTGAGATCCAGCTCCTTGAAGCTGTTGTACTTGATGTTGCTGACCATCAGCATGCCGGCAGCAGCTACCAGCAAGGCCACCAGGAACGACAGCTTGGAACCCTGGATACCGAAATCGCTGAACGCCCACACAGTGCCAGCCACAACGCCAGCCGCGGCTGGGCTGGCCAGGCCGATGAAGTAGCGTTTGTCGGCGGTACCGACCTGGGTGTTGAAGCGCGCCAGGCGCAGTGCAGCACCGGCCACATAGATGAAGGCGACCATCCAGCCGACCTTGCCCATGTCGCCCAGTGCCCAACCGAAGGCCAACAAGGCCGGCGCCACACCAAAGGCGACCATGTCCGACAGCGAGTCGTACTCGGCACCGAAGGCGCTCTGGGTGTTGGTCATGCGCGCCACACGGCCATCGAGGCCGTCGAGAACCATGGCGACGAAGATCGCGATGGCGGCGAAGGCGAAATACTTGCTCGCTTCGCGCGGATCACCAGCGCTCAGGGCGCTCTGCGCGCTCATCGAACTGATGATGGAATAGAAGCCGGCAAACAGGTTGGCAGTGGTGAACAAGTTGGGCAGCAGGTAGATGCCGCGGTGACGGACCTTGCGGCCTTCGGCGTCATGCCCTTCTTCGACATGCTCATCGATCGGTAGCAGGCTTTCGGCGTCGGAGGGCTTGTTCGGCTCTTCGGGACGTTCGCTCATGAAAAGTACCTTGCAACGGGGGTGGAATATGTTCGACACGGGCTCGCGAAATGGGTTCTGACGGCGAGCCACTGGTCGCTTTATACCAGAAGCCGGCAGTGCAAACGAAAAAACGCGGCCGAAGCCGCGTTTTTCATTTAGCCAAGCAAGACTTAGTTCTTGCTCTTGTCGACGATCTTGTTGGCCGAGATCCACGGCATCATCGAACGCAGTTGTTCGCCGATGATTTCGATACCGTGGGCGGCGTTGTTACGGCGCTTGGCGGTCATCGATGGGTAGTTGGTGGCACCTTCGCTGATGAACATCTTCGCGTATTCGCCGTCCTGGATGCGCTTCAGAGCGTTACGCATGGCCTTGCGGGATTCTTCGTTGATGACTTCAGGGCCGGTGACGTACTCACCGTACTCGGCGTTGTTGGAGATCGAGTAGTTCATGTTGGCGATACCGCCTTCGTACATGAGGTCAACGATCAACTTCAGTTCGTGCAGGCACTCGAAGTAGGCCATTTCTGGCGCGTAGCCAGCTTCAACCAGGGTTTCGAAGCCGGCTTTGACCAGCTCGACGGTACCGCCGCACAGAACGGCCTGCTCACCGAACAGGTCGGTTTCGGTCTCGTCCTTGAAGGTGGTTTCGATGATGCCGGTACGGCCGCCGCCCACGCCCGAAGCGTAGGACAGCGCGACGTTCTTGGCGTTGCCCGAAGCGTCCTGGTAGATAGCGATCAGGTCAGGGATGCCGCCGCCTTTGACGAACTCGGAGCGAACGGTGTGGCCCGGGGCTTTCGGCGCGATCATGATCACGTCGAGGTCGGCACGCGGAACAACCTGGTTGTAGTGGATCGAGAAGCCGTGGGAGAAGGCCAGGGTAGCGCCCTTCTTGATGTTCGGCTCGATTTCGTTCTTGTACAGAGCGCCCTGGAACTCGTCCGGGGTCAGGATCATGACCAGGTCAGCCGCAGCGACAGCGGTAGCAACGTCAGCAACTTTCAGGCCGTGGGCTTCAGCCTTGGCAACGGTAGCCGAACCTTTACGCAGACCGACGGTAACGTCTACACCGGAGTCCTTCAGGTTGCACGCCTGAGCGTGGCCCTGGGAGCCGTAACCGATGATGGCGACTTTCTTGCCCTGGATGATGGAAAGGTCGCAGTCTTTATCGTAGAAAACTTTCATGAAATACCCCTGGTTATATCTCGGCCCCTGCGGAGCCATCGCTAATTTTTGAAGTTAGATGCTGAGCACTTTGTCGCCACGGGCAATGCCGGTGACGCCACTGCGCACGGTTTCGAGAATCGATGCGGTGCCGATGGCCTGGATGAAGCTGTCCAGTTTGTCGCTGGTACCGCTCAGCTGCACGGTGTACACGCTGGCGGTCACATCGACGATCTGGCCGCGGAAGATATCCGTGGTGCGCTTGATCTCGGCGCGCTGGGCACCGGTGGCCTTGACCTTGACCAGCATCAGTTCGCGCTCGATGTGAGCGCTTTCCGACAGGTCGACCAGCTTGACCACTTCGACCAGCTTGTTCAGGTTCTTGGTGATCTGTTCGATCACTTCATCATGGCCGACGGTGGTCAACGTCAGACGCGACAGGGTCGGGTCTTCGGTCGGAGCCACGGTCAGGCTTTCGATGTTGTAGTTGCGCTGGGAGAACAGGCCGACCACGCGAGACAAGGCACCGGGTTCGTTTTCCAGCAGCAGGGAAATGATGTGCCGCATATCAGGTACGCTCCGTCTTGCTCAGCCACATGTCACGCATCGAGCCATCCTTGATCTGCATCGGATAGACGTGCTCGGTACGGTCGATCGCGATGTCGATGAAGACCAGGCGGTCCTTCATGGCAAACGCTTCTTCCAGCTTCGGCTTGAGGTCCTTCAGGCTGGTGATGCGGATACCCACATGACCATAGGCCTCGGCCAACTTGACGAAGTCAGGCAGCGACTCGACATAGGAATGCGAGTGGCGACCGTTGTAAGCCATGTCCTGCCACTGGCGGACCATGCCCAACACACCGTTGTTCATGTTGACGATCTTCACCGGCAGGCCGTACTGCATGCAGGTGGACAGCTCCTGGATGTTCATCTGGATGCTGCCTTCGCCAGTGACGCAGGCCACGTCATGATCCGGGAAGCTGAGCTTGATGCCCATGGCCGCCGGGAAACCGAAGCCCATGGTGCCCAGGCCACCGGAGTTGATCCAGCGGTTGGGTTTGTTGAAGCGGTAGTACTGCGCCGCGAACATCTGGTGCTGGCCCACGTCGGAGGTGACAAAGGCATCGCCCTTGGTCACTTCGCACAGCGTCTCGATGACCTGCTGCGGCTTGATGACGTTGCCGTCGCCCTTGTCGTAAGGGAACAGGCCACCGTCGCCACGCCATTCGTCGATCTGCTTCCACCAGGCATCCAGCGCCGCCTTGTCAGGCTGCTCGCCGATTTCCTTGAGGATGCCGAGCATTTCGTTGAGCACGCTTTCGACCGGGCCGACGATCGGCACGTCGGCCTTGATCATCTTCGAGATCGACGCCGGGTCGATGTCGATGTGGATGATCTTGGCGTTCGGGCAGAACTTGGCCGGGCCGTTGACCACGCGGTCGTCGAAACGCACGCCGACAGCGAAGATCACATCGGCATTGTGCATCGCCAGGTTGGCGGTGTAGCTGCCGTGCATGCCGAGCATGCCGAGGAACTGGCGGTCGGTACCCGGGAAGCCACCGAGGCCCATGAGGGTATTGGTGACCGGCAGGTTCAACGACTTGGCGATTTCGGTGAGGGCTTCGGAGCCACCACCAAGGATGACGCCACCGCCGGAGTAGACGATCGGGCGCTTGGCTGCCAGGAGCATTTCGGCTGCCTTGCGGATCTGGCCGGAGTGACCACGTACAGCCGGGCTATACGAACGCAGCTTGACCTTTTTCGGGTAGATGTACTCGAACTTCTCAGCCGGGTTGGTCATATCTTTTGGAATGTCGACCACGACCGGGCCGGGACGGCCGGATTGCGCAAGATAGAAAGCTTTTTTCAGAACTTCCGGGATTTCCGAAGCATGCTTGACCATGAAGCTGTGCTTCACGATAGGCCGGGAAATACCGATCATGTCGGTTTCCTGGAAGGCATCGGTGCCGACCATGGTGCTGGGCACCTGACCAGACAGGATGACCATCGGAATGGAATCCATGTAAGCGGTGGCAATGCCGGTGATGGCATTGGTCGCACCTGGGCCGGAAGTCACCAGTACCACGCCGGCCTTGCCGGTGGCACGGGCGTAACCGTCCGCCATATGGGTGGCAGCCTGTTCGTGACGGACCAGGATGTGCTGGACTTCCGGTTCCTTGAACAGAGCATCGTAAACATGAAGGAGAGCACCGCCAGGGTACCCGTAGATGTGCTTAACGCCCTCGTCACGCAAGAAGCGGACGACCATCTCAGCGCCAGATAAAAGCTCCACGTTGTTCACCTCTAAAACGCCAGAATACCGTCCTCACTGGACGGGTCTTATTAGGTTTACTGCCAAGCAGAGCATGAGCGAACGTCAGCACTGACTGAGCAAGTATTGGGAATGCCCTGGTGTGTTGCGGGCTTTCCCACCCAGCGCGAGGTAACGCGTTGCGGGGTGTTACAAGTCGGCGCGGGTGTGCGCCTCATGATCTGCTTAGCGGGTCTGCTTCTGGCAGTCCCTCTACAGCGGAATCTGGATTCTTGTGATTTGGCGCCAACAAGTCAAGAAAAATTATTGCCAATTTTTCCGCAAGATGAATCGCCAGCACCACTAAAAAGGCGCTCAGCAGCAGAACAATAAAGATTTCCATAAAAAAGGGCCACAATCTGCGGCCCTTAAAGGAAAAAGAGAAGAAATCAGGCGGAAGGCGCGATCAATTGATCGAATTCTGCCAACAGGCGCCGTAGCGCGCGGCTTTGTTCCGGACGATCGACAAACACCGTCTCGGCCATCACCAGGATGCCCGAGGCGTTCGGCAACGCCAGCCCATGCTCCAGGATCAGCTTCATGCGTGGCAGGAAGATCCACTGCAGCCACTGCTCGAAGCTCATGCTGTCCACCGCGAACGGCACCGTGCTGGCCAGCATCTCGTCGCTGGGCATATCAGCGCTCCACCAGCCCTGGACCTTGAGCTCTTGCTCGATCAGCAGCAGATGGTCGGCGATATCGAGAATGCGCTGCTCCATCACAGGTTGACCCGCGCCTTCTGCCGCGCCAGTGCGGCACCGGCGCTGTCGCCTTGTTTCTCGCGGGCCTGAGCGATGGTGTTCCACAACTGAGCCTGAAGGTCTGGACGGCCGTTGGCGTAGGTCAGCGCGCGACGGGCCAGTTGCTCGGACTGCGCCGCGTCACCTTGCGACAGGCGCACCTGGGCCAGGCGGAACAGCACCTGCGGCTCGCGCGGGGCGATGCGCTGGGCACGCTCCAGGCTCGAAGCGGCGCCGTTGAAGTCACCACTGCCCTGCTGCTGCTGGGCGGTGGTCAGCAGCGCCAGCACCGGGCCATCGAGTTGCTCGTCGGCGGACAGGCCGCCGGTGTTGGCGCGCGGGATGCCGGTCGGCGCCTGGGTGACGGCCGGAGGGTTGCTCATCGAGGCGATGTCGAACGGCTCATCGACCACCGGGTTGGGGTTGCTGGTGATGGGGCCAGTGCTGATCGGGCCCGGGGTGATCGGCCCGCTGCTGACCGGGCCAGGAGTGATCGGCCCGGTGCTGATCGGCGCGCCGCCGGTGCCTTGCGGGATCATCACGGTGACGCCGCCTTCTTCGGGCAACGACTGCGCCTGGCTGCTGCCGCCACTGGTCGGATAGGCCGAAGTGCGCTTGGCCTGGACCCGCTCACTGTTGGAGACCCGGGTGCTCGAATCCACCACCGGGATGTTGCCACGCTGGACGCTGGAGCAGCCTTGCAGCACAGCTACCGCGGTCAAGACAGGAATCCACCACTTCTTCACTTCACACCCTCTTCAAAAGCTCGTGCTCAATTCATCCACCCCTTGACCCAATCCATGACCGAGTCGGCCGGGTTCTGTTCGCCACCACAGGTGGCACCAGCGGGCGGTTCGCTGCCGCGAATATACGGCATCTGCACAGCTCCCGGACAGCTACCGTCGGACCCCTGGCCGCTGTAAGGGTCGATCCAGGCCTGCACCACGTTATCTGGTAGCGGCATGTCCAGCGGCAACGGGTCGGCCTTTTTCATGAAGCTGGTCCACACCTGCAACGCGCCGGTGGCGCCGGTGAACGGCGTCTTGCCGTTGTCGTCGCGGCCCAGCCAGACCACTGCCAGCAGGTCCTGGCTGAAGCCGGAGAACCAACTGTCGCGCGAGTCGTTACTGGTGCCGGTCTTGCCCGCCAGCGTCAGCGAGCTGGGCAGCACGCTATACACCGAACGCCCGGTACCTTCACGCATTACCCGCTGCATGGCGTTCTGCACCAGATAGATGGCACCGGGGTCGAAGGTTTGCTGGATCTGGAACGGGTAGCGCTTGAGCGGCTCACCTTCGGCGGTGAGCACGCTGCGAATGCCACGCATCGGTGTATTGAAGCCACCGTTGGCGATGGTCTGGTACATGGTCGCAACCTGCATCGGCGACATGCCGCCAGCGCCCAGCAGCATCGACGGGAACGCCGGCCAGTCGACCTGCACACCCAGGCGGCCGATGGTCTTGATCACGTTCGGCACGCCCACTTCCAGGCCGAGCTTGGCGGTCGACAGGTTGTAGGAGTTGGCCAGGCCCTGGTACAGGTAGATGGTGCCATGGGGACGGCGATCGTAGTTCTGCGGGCGCCACACCTGGCCGTCGGCGCCTTTGACCGAGAACGGCTCGTCCTGCACCCGGGTGGTCAGGCTGTACTTGCTCGGTTGCTCAAGCGCGGTGAGGTAGACCGCAGGCTTGACCAGCGAGCCGATCGGCCGCACGGCGTCGATGGCACGGTTGAAGCCGGCAAAGCCCGACTGACGGCTGCCGATCAGCGCCTGCACCTCGCCGGTTTCCGGGTTGGTGACGACCATCGCCGACTCCACCTCGTCGGCGCCCTTGCGCCCGGCCAAGCGCTTGAACGTCTCGCTCATGGCGGTTTCGGCCTTCATCTGCAGGATCGGGTCGAAACTGGTGAAGATGCGCAGGCCTTCTTCGGTCAAGTCTTCGTCGCGGTAGTCCTGGCGCAGCTGACGCTTGACCAGGTCGAGGAATGCCGGGAACGAGCTGTCGGCCAGGCTGCCGCGCTTGGTCACGCCCAGCGGCATCTTCTTCGCAGCATCGATCACTTCCTGGCTGGCCACGCCTTGCTCAGCCAGCAGGTCGAGCACCAGGTTGCGGCGCTGCAGGGCGCGCTCGGGGTAACGACGCGGGTTGTAGTAGGACGGTCCCTTGACCATGCCCACCAGCAAGGCAATCTGGTGCAGCTTGAGCTCCTGCAGCGGCTGGCTGAAGAAGAACTGGCTGGCCAGGCCGAAACCATGCACCGCGCGCTGGCCGTCCTGGCCGACGAAGACTTCGTTCAGGTACGCCTCGAGGATCTCGCGCTTGTCGTAGTGCATCTCCAGCAGCACGGCCATCATGGCCTCGGTCAGTTTGCGGCTGAGGCTGCGCTCATTGGTGAGGAAGAAGTTCTTCACCAACTGCTGGGTCAAGGTACTGCCGCCCTGACGCATGGCGCCCGAGGAGGTGTTTACCCAGATGGCCCGGGCGATGGACTTGGGCGATACGCCGAAGTGGCTGTAGAAATCGCGGTCTTCCGTGGCGATCAGGGTCTCCAGCAGGTACGGCGGGACCTGGTCGATCTTGATCAGGATGCGGTCTTCAAGATTCTTCGGGTAGATACCGCCGATCATCAGCGGCTCCAGGCGCACCACGTCGAGCTTGCCGCCGTTGGCACCGCTGAGCCCCGCAACGTAGTCACCGGAGAACCGTACACGCACGAACTGCGCCGGCTCCATGCCTTCATAGAACTGGAAGCCGCGGGTATTGAGGTCGACGTTGTTACCATTGATCGACGCCGCGCCCGGGCCATTGGCCGCACTCTCGCGACGGTAGCCGAGGGCATCGAGCTCGGTGAGGAAGTCGTTCTTGCTCAGTTTCTGGCCGACGAACAGCTCCAGCGGCCGGGCATACACCTTGGCCGGGATGGTCCAGCGCTTGCCGGAAAACTTCTCCTGCACAGTCGCATCGAGGTAGACCGCAAAACCGGCGATCAGGACAAGGCCGACTAGGCTGAGCTTGAGTGCCCAGCCCAACCAGGCGCGCGCACGGCCGGTCGGCTGCTTTTTAGGGGGGCGGGAATTTCGGGTACGAGTCATGGCGGCGGAGTATACGCACTTTCAAAAAGGGAGGCAGGCGCCCACAGGCGGTTTGCAGGGACGTCACCATTGACCATAATGGCGCCTTCGAATTCCCTGACCCCGAAAGGATCACTTGTGAGCCAAGCCCTGATCAGCGCGCTGCAGAACCCAGCACTTTACCCGCACCCTGTCGAGGGCTTCCAGCTCATCGAAACGCACATTTCCTGGGTCCTGCTCACCGGCGAGTTCGCCTACAAGATCAAGAAGCCCATGAACTTCGGCTTCCTCGACTTCACCGGCCTGGATCAGCGTGGGCATTTCTGCAACGAAGAACTGCGCCTGAACCAGCGCCTGACCGAAGGCCTGTACCTGGAAGTGCTGCCAATTACCGGCAGCGCCGAAGCCCCGCAACTGGGCGGCGCAGGCACGCCGATCGAGTACGCGCTGAAAATGCGCCAGTTCCCCCAGGGCCAGATGCTCAGCACCCTGCAGGCCAACGGTGAGCTGAACGCCGACCACATCGACCAGATGGCCCAGCAGATTGCCGAGTTCCACCTGCAGGCACCGAAAGTCGCCGTCGAGCACCCGCTGGGTACGCCAGAGGCCGTCATGGCCCCGGTGGAGCAGAACTTCGAGCAGATTCGCCCGTTCCTCAGCGACAAGGCCGACCTGCAACAGCTCGACAACCTGCAAGCCTGGGCCCAGGACAGCTTCAAACGCCTGCACGGCCTGCTCGAGGCGCGCAAGGCCGACGGTTTCATCCGCGAATGCCACGGTGACATCCACCTGGGCAACGCCACCCTGATCGACGGCAAGGTGGTGATCTTCGACTGCATCGAGTTCAACGAGCCGTTCCGCCTGACCGATGTCTACGCCGATGTCGGCTTCCTCGCCATGGACCTCGAAGACCGCGGCCTCAAGTGCCTGTCGCGGCGCTTCATCAGCCAGTACCTGGAGCTGACCGGCGACTACCAGGGCCTGGAGCTGCTGAACTTCTACAAGGCTTACCGCGCCCTGGTACGGGCCAAGGTCGCGCTGTTCAGCATGCCGGCCGACGCCGACGGCGTGCAGCGCGCCACCACCCTGCGCACCTACCGCAACTACGCCAACCTGGCGGAAAGCTACAGCGCCATCCCGTCGCGCCTGCTGGCGATCACCCACGGTGTTTCGGCGGTGGGCAAAAGCCATGTGGCCATGCGCCTGGTCGAAGCGCTGGGCGCGGTGCGCGTGCGCTCCGATGTCGAACGCAAGCGCCTGTTCGGTGAGCAGCAGCAGGCCCAAGCCGGTCAGTTGCAGGCAGGTATCTATGACCAGCAATCCAGCGCCGCGACCTACCAGCGCCTGCATGCGCTTGCAGAAATCATCCTGCGTGCCGGCTTCCCGGTAGTGCTGGACGCCACTTACCTCAAGCACGACCAGCGCAAGGCCGCGGCACAGGTCGCCAGCGAGACCGGCGCACCTTTCCTGATTCTCGACTGCCAGGCCCCCGAGGCCGTCATCGAGAGCTGGCTGGCGCAGCGCCAGGCCGGCAAGGCCGACCCTTCGGATGCCACCCTCGAAGTCGTCAAGGCCCAGCAGGCCAACCGCGAACCGCTCGATGGCGAAGAACAGAAGCACAGCAAGCGCGTCGAGACCCAGGAAAGCGCCAGCATGGACCAGCTGATCGACCAGATCCGCCAGCACCTGCCCGGCCTTTGACCCTCCAGGCGTGAAGCAGTCGACAGTTCACGCCTGAAGTCCGGCGCCTCTTCAGTGATGTCATTACAATGGCATCACACCCCACGAGGAGGCGCCGCCATGAACCAACCCCGGCAGCTGGACAACGTCCTGTACGCCCTGGTCCGCGACGAGAAGATCGCGACCTTCAACCGCGAAAAGCCAACGGACGCCCCCATCGATTTTCGCGGCGGCGATTTTCGTGGCCTGGACCTGCGCAACCTCGACGTGCGTGGCATCGACTTCACCGATGCATACTTTCGCGCCGCCGACCTGCGCGGCCTGGACCTGCGGGAAACCGGCCTGGAAGGCGCGAGCATCGCCCATGCGCAGATCTCCGGAACCTACTTCCCCAGCGAATTGAGCGCTGACGAGATACTCATGTCACTGAAATTCGGTACGCGCCTGCGCTATCGCACCGCGCGCTGACCCTCGGCCAGGCACCGCCCCGCGCCCCGGGGCGGCAACCGGTCGGGCCCCGATGGCAAAAGGCCGCGCATTTCCCAACCCCCGCTACACTCCTCTCTGACCTGCTCGCGATTTATCCCCAAGACCCGTTCAGCCATCGCAAGGAGGCTCGATGAACGATGAATTGCAGCACCTGAAAAATCTTGGCAAGACCTCCGCGCAATGGCTGCACGCCGTCGGTATCCACAGTGCATCGGACCTTCGTCGCCTGGGCGCGGTGGGTGCCTATCAAGCCGTAAGAACGCGAGGTTTCCGGGCTTCCAAGGTGTTGTTGTACGCCATAGAAGGCGCCTTGCTGGACATGCACTGGAACGATCTGCCGGTTGAACGCAAAGAGGCGCTCAACCAGCAGCTCGACGCGAAGAGCCCGGCACAGAAGATGGAAAAATAATTCACAGAAAGTCATTGACTCGGTAATGAGAATCGTTATGATTATCACGACTGGTCGCGAGACTGGTTGGGTAACCTGAAAGCCCCTGGTTCGGACTCTCAGATTATCTCCTCATCAGGCTAATCACGGTTATTGACCCGGCACTTTGCCGGGTCTTTTTTTGCCTGCGATTTACTGCCCTTTGCGCAGCTGGGCGCAATAATCCTGCTCGGGCAACGCCGCGGTGTACCAGACAAAATCAGCCTTGCCCGGCTCGACCGCCTCCCCCACTTGCGCCAGCAGCAACACCTTGCTGTCGCCTTTGGCCCCCAGGTCTGCCAGGTGCAGGGGCACGCCCAGGTCCTTGCGCGCGTGATAGCTGCCAGCGAACAGCAGCGCAGGTTGCGGCGCGCTCAGCAGGCGTTCGGCAATGCGCCGGTCGCGCTGTTGCTGAACGGCGAGCATTGCCGGCAGCTGGCTGTCCGGCAGCAGGTTGCAATGCCCGGCACGGACCTGTTCGCGCAATGCCTGCAACACATTCGCCGCATTGCTGCGCGCGCCTGGCGGGTTCACTGGCTGGCGATAAGCCTGGCGAATCTCGCCGGGGGACAAATTGGCCGACAGCAGCGGATAAGGTTGCGCCAGGGCTTCCCTCACGATCGGCCCGTAAAACGTCCAGTCCCAGCCATCCTGCCAGGCGAGGGCCTTGGGCAGGTCTTGTGGCAGTGGCCCGCCGTGCTGCAAGGCATCGACCAGCGGCTGCTGTTCGGGCTGCAGCATTTCCAGCAGCAGGCTGCCTTGCGGGCGGCGGCTCTCCAGGGCGCGCAGCAACCAGAGTTGTAGCGCATGGTGGTCAGGGTTGTCGTGCTGCTCGCCGACCAGTACCCGAGGTGCGCTGGCGAGTTGCTCGACCAGTTGCTCCGGGTTGATCAACCGGCCGCTGGCCAGATCGCGGATCTGGCCCAGCTGCGCGCTGTCACGGCCCTCGCTGCTTTGCCAGGCCGGCAGTGGTGGCAGGCTGGCCTGGCACCCCGCCAATGCCAGCACCAGGCAGACCGACAAGAGGTGACGCATGGCTGAAGCTCCTATCGCGTGATGATCAACGGATGGCCCCGCTCCGGATGCGCCTGCACCAGCACATCGATGCCGAACACCGCCTTGAGGGCCACTGGGGTCAGCACCGCCTGCGGCGTATCCAGCGCGTGGCAGCGCCCCTGCTCCAGCAGCAGGATATGGTCACAGTAGCGGGCCGCCAGGTTCAGGTCATGCAGGATCACCAGCACCGCTGCACCACGGTCGGCAAAACTGCGTACCGCCTGCAGCGTGGTGTGCTGGTGCAACGGGTCGAGCATGGATGTGGGCTCGTCGAGCAACAGCGTGGTGCCGGCCTCACCCGGCCACAGCTGGGCCAGCACTCGGGCCAGGTGCACTCGCTGGCGCTCCCCCCCAGAGAGGGCCAGGTAGCTGCGCTCGCCCAGGTGCCCGGCATCTGCCGCCTGCAATGCCGCATCGACGATCTCCCGATCGCGCTGCCGGCCACTGGCATGGGGCAGGCGGCCCAGGCCGACCACCTCTTCGACACTGAAGCCGAAGCCCAGGCTGGACACCTGCGGCAACACCGCCAGCCGCCGTGCCCGCTCCTGCCCAGGCCAGTCCTCCAGCCCCCGCCCGTCCAGACGCACTCGCCCGGCACTGGGCGCCAGCTCACCGCACAGGGCGCCAAGCAGGCTGCTCTTGCCGGCTCCGTTGGGGCCCAGCACGCCGAGGATCTGCCCTGGGTGAAGTTGCAGATGGATATCGTGCAGCACCTCGCTGCTGCCGCGCTTGAGCGACAGGCCTTCGACATCGAGCATCAGTTGCGCCCCTTGACCAGCAAGAACAGGAAGAACGGTGCCCCGATGAAGGCCGTGACGATGCCGATCGGCAGCTCTGCCGGCGCCAGGGCCAAGCGCGCGATCAGGTCGGCGAATAACAGCAGGGTGCCACCGGCCAGCAGCGACGCCGGCAACAACACACGGTGATCCGGCCCCGCCAGCAAGCGCACCAGGTGCGGCACCACCAGGCCGATGAAGCCGATCAGGCCTGCCGCCGCCACCGCCGCGCCGACACCCAGCGCGGTGCAGAACACCAGCTCACGTTTCAGCGCTTCCACTTCAACACCGAGGTGGCGGGCCTCCGACTCGCCCAGCAGCAAGGCATTGAGCGCCTGCGCCCGCCGTGGCAACCACAGCGCCACTGCCACCGTCACCAGCAGCAGCGGCCACAGGCGCTCATAGCTGGCGCCGTTGAGGCTGCCGAGGTTCCAGAACGTCAGGGTGCGCAAGGTCGCGTCATCCGCCAGATAGGTGAACAGCCCGACCGCCGAGCCGCCCAGGGCGGTCATGGCGATACCGGCCAGCAGCATGGTCGCCACGTTGGTCTGGCCGTCACGCCGGCCAAGGCGATAGACCATCGCCGTCACCCCCAGGCCGCCGATGAAGGCACATAACGACAGCAGGTACGGCGCGAACCACTCGGCTATGCCGCCCAGCCAGCTGCCCCCCACGATCGCCACAGCCGCCCCCAGGGCGGCACCACTGGCGACCCCCACCAGCCCAGGGTCGGCCAGCGGGTTGCGGAACAGCCCCTGCATGGCCACCCCCGACAGCGCCAGCACCCCGCCCACCGCCAGCCCCAGCAAGGTGCGCGGCAGGCGGATCTGGCCGAGGATCATTTCTGCCTGCTCAAGCCCCGCACCGCTGATCGGCACGCCGATCAGGCGCAAGCCGGCGCGCAGGGTATCGAACAGCGGCAGGCTGACCGGCCCCAGCGCCAGCGACAGCCAGACCGCCAGCAGGCACAACAGCGCAAGGCCAGTGAAAAGCGTGCGTGGCTGGACCCGCTGCCTCATGGGGCGAGGCTGGCCTTGGCGGCCGGGTAAAAGTTGGCGGCCAGCTCATGCAAGGTAGCGGGCAAGCGCGGGCCGAGGCCACCGACCAGCAGCGTCGGGTCGAGCGACAGCAGGCGCTTGTCGCGCACCGCACGCGAGCCGGCCAGGGCCGGGTTCTCCTTGATCAGCGCCTGCAGGGCGGCCTCGCCTGCCAGAGCACGGTCGGAGAACACCACCACGTCCGGGTCCAGCGCGGCCAGGGCCTCCACCGAGAAGTTCTTGTAGCCCTGGTGGTCGGCCAGGTTGCGCGCCCCGGCCTGGCGCAGCAGCCAGTCGCCGGAAGTGCCAAGCCCGGCGATCAGTGGCTTGGCCCCGGCGTGCCCGACCAGCAGCAGGACGCCTGGTGCTTTCTGGCTGGCCTGGGCCTGCTTGATCTTGTCTTGCAGCCCTTGCAACTGGCGGTGGTAGTCACTGGCCAGGGTTGCCGCCTGCTGCTCGCTGCCCAGCAATGCACCCAAGTGCTTGAGGTTCTCGTCCACCGCGGCCAGCTCGGCCTTGCTGGAGAACAGCTCGACCCGCACGCCAGCCTTGCGGATCTGCGCCAGCACCGGTGGCGGGCCCATTTCCTCGGTCCCCACCAGCACATCCGGGCGCAGGCTGAGGATGCCTTCGGCCGACAACTGGCGCTGGTAGCCGATGCTGGGCAATGCCTTGAGCGACTCGGGGTGCTGGCTGGTGGTGTCCACGCCGACCAGCCGCTGCTCCCCACCCAGCGCGCTGATCCACTCGCTCAGCGCGCCACCGGCACTGACCCAGCGCTGCGGCAGTTCGCCGGCCAGCGTCGGGGTAGATAAAAGCAGACCGGCACACAGGGCGATCAGGGCAGCGGGACGGCGCATCATCGAATTCCTTTGCTTGAAGGCGGGCCGCGCGCCTTGTGGCGGGCGGTGGAACTGCGCACCATAGGCAGCCTGGCGCGGCGAATGCGGGCAATTTGATAATTATTCGCATTGAAGCGTCAAGCCATCCCTTGTCACACGGCTTAACAGAAAGCACACCCCATCATGCATTTTCTCTGCGCCTCCACCAGCCTCAGCGAAGGCCAAAGCCGCGCGTTCAGCGTAGCCGGCATGCCACTGCTAGGCGTACGTCGCCATGGCCAGGTGTTCATCTACCGCAACCGCTGCCCCCATCGCGGCATTACCCTCAACTGGGCGCCAGACAGCTTCCTCGACGACAGCGCCAGCCTGATCCAGTGCGCCCATCATGGCGCGCAGTTCCTGATCGAGAGTGGCGAATGCGTGGCCGGCCCGTGCGCGGGCGAGTGGCTGGAAGCCCTGGACTGCCTGGAAGACAGCCAGGGCATCTGGCTTACCGAGTGAGCAGCACCGGCAGCGGCCGGTCGACCACGATCTGCTGTGCGTCCAGCCGGGTACCGTAGGCCAGCACCTCTACCCCATCCGCCACCGCCGTGCGCAGGGCCTGGGCGTACGCGGCGTCGATTTCCTGCGCCGGGCGCACGGCCTCGATGCCGGTGAGGTTCACACAATACAACTGCACCGCGCGAACACCCTGACGCGCCAACCCCGCCAGCTCGCGCAGGTGCTTGGCACCGCGCTGGGTCACGGCATCGGGGAAGGCCGCCACCGGGGTGTCCGGGTAACCGAGGGTCACGCTCTTGACCTCGACGTAAGCCTTGCTGCCGTCGGCATACTCCAGATAGAAGTCGATGCGGCTGCGCTCCTCACCGTAGGCCACCTCGCGCTTGAGCACGGTGAAACCGGCCAGTTCAGTGATGGTGCCCGCACGCAGCGCTTCTTCGACCAGCGCGTTGGCCCGCCCGGTGTTGACGCAGGCCAGCCGGCCCTGGGGCGTTTCGCTGATTTCCCAGGTACCGGGCAGCTTGCGCTTCGGGTCGTTGGAGCGGCTGAACCAGACCCGCCCGCCTTCACTCATGCAGTTGAGCATCGAGCCGGTGTTGGGGCAGTGGATGGTCATCTGCTCGCCATTGGCCAGCTCGATGTCGGCCAGGAAGCGCTTGTAGCGGCGCAGCAGGCGCGCCTCTTCCAGTTCGGGGAAAAGCGCCATCAGCCTTGCCAGCTCCGCAGGCCCCGGGCGATGCGCTGCACCGCCTCTTCCAGGCGCGGCAAGCTCTGGGTGTAAGCGAAACGCACATGGTGGCCGGCCTGGTGGCGACCAAAGTCCAGGCCCGGCGTGAAGGCCAGGTGTTCGGTTTCGAGGAAGTGCCGGCAGAAGGCGAAGGCATCGCCACCGAAGGCACTGATGTCGGCATACAGATAGAAGGCGCCCTGGGGCTCGACGGCGATGCCGAAGCCCAACTCGCGCAGGGCCGGCAGCAGGTAGTCACGGCGACGGGCGAACTCGGCGCGGCGCTCCTCGAGAATCGCCAGTGTTTGCGGCTCGAAGCACGCCAACGCCGCATGCTGGGCCATGCTCGGGGCACTGATGTAGAGGTTCTGTGCCAGCTTTTCCAGGTCAGCCACTGCCGACGGCGGTGCCACCAGCCAGCCAAGGCGCCAGCCGGTCATGCCGAAATATTTGGAAAAGCTGTTCAGGACGAAGGCTTCATCGTCCACTTCCAGCACGCTCGGTGCGTCCATGCCATAGGTGAGGCCGTGATAGATCTCGTCCACCACCAGGTGGCCATGGCGCTCGCGGCTCGCCCTGGACAGGCTGGCCAACTGGTCACGGTCGAGCACCGTGCCGGTCGGGTTGGCTGGCGAAGCCACCAGCGCGCCGACGGTGTCCTTGTCCCAGTAGCGCTCGACCAGGTCGGCGGTCAGCTGATAGTTCACCTCCGGCCCGACCGGCACCAACTGCGCGCCGCCTTCGACCAGGCGCAGGAAGTGGCGGTTGCACGGGTAGCCCGGGTCGGCCAGCAGCCAGTGCTTGCCAGGGTCGACCAGCAGGCTGCTGGCCAGCAGCAATGCGCCCGAGCCACCCGGGGTGATGAGCACGCGCTCGGGGTCGAGGTCTACGCCGTAGCGCTGGCCATAGAAGCCGGCAATCGCCTCGCGCAACTGCGGCAGGCCACGGGCCGCGGTGTAGCGGGTATGCCCTGCGGCCAGGGCAGCCTGGCCGGCGGCAACGATGGGGGCGGCGGTGGTGAAGTCCGGCTCGCCGATCTCCAGGTGGATCACGTCGTGGCCAGCGGCTTGCAGTTCGTTGGCACGGGCCAGCAAGGCCATGACGTGGAAGGGTTCGATGGCGCGACTGCGCGCACTGTGTGGCTGAGCCATGGGCCTTCTCTCAATTGGGTCTAAACTGGTGATTCCACCTGTACATACCAGCGAACGTGCCGCCCGCGCCGCTGTCAATAGCAGGCATAGGGCGGGGTAGCGCACCCCGTATCTATCTGGTAAGTTCGGCGGCTCGCAGTCGCAGGGCCGGCGGTCGCCGGAGATGGAAGTATCCTGCGCATTGGATCAGATGAGTGAGAGGCGGTCTATTCATGTCCACCCTAGAAAAGCAAAAAGCCAGTCAAACGCTCTATGGCGTCGAGCCGTACAAGGAAACCAAGGGTGAAGAATACATGGGTGCCCCGATGCGGGCCCACTTCACCAAGCTCCTGAACGGCTGGAAGCAAGAGCTCATGGCCAGTGTCGACAAAACCATGGACCACATGAAGGACGAGGCAGCCAACTTCCCCGATCCAGCCGACCGCGCCAGCCAGGAAGAAGAATTCGCCCTGGAACTGCGCAACCGCGATCGCGAGCGCAAGCTGATCAAGAAAATCGACAAGACCTTGCAACTGATCGTGGACGAAGACTACGGCTGGTGCGAGTCCTGCGGCATTGAAATCGGCCTGCGTCGCCTGGAAGCCCGTCCGACTGCGGACCTGTGCTTCGACTGCAAGGAAATCGCCGAGAAAAAGGAAAAGACGGTCGGCAAAGGCTGATCCGAATCCCGAAAAGACGGGGCGTACTGGTTGTGGGAGCGGGCTTGCCCCTTCCCACATCAGCTACGCCCCGTTTTCATTTATATAGCTCGCACAGCCCATGACCCCAGCCCCCTACATCGGACGCTTCGCCCCCACGCCCAGCGGTTACCTGCACTTCGGCTCGCTGGTCGCCGCCCTCGCCTCCTGGCTCGACGCCCGCGCCGTCAACGGCCGCTGGCTGCTGCGCATGGAAGATACCGACCCGCCACGCGAGATGCCCGGTGCCCGTGATGCCATCCTGCAGACCCTTGAACGTTACGGGCTGGAGTGGGATGGCGAGGTGGTTTGCCAGAGCCAGCGCCACGACGCCTATGCTGCCGTCGTCGATCGGCTGTTCAACATGGGCCTGGCCTATGCCTGCACCTGCTCGCGCAAGCAATTGGAGGGGCATCACGGCATCTACCCGGGTTTTTGCCGCAATGCCGGGCATGCCCGCGAAGGCGCGGCGATCCGCCTGCGGGTGCCAGAGCTGATCTACCGCTTCGATGACCGGGTGCAAGGCCGGTTCGAGCAGCACCTGGGGCGCGAAGTGGGCGATTTCGTCATCCAGCGCCGCGACGGGCTCTACGCCTACCAGCTGGCCGTCGTGCTGGACGATGCCTGGCAGGGGGTGACCGATGTCGTGCGCGGCGCCGACCTGCTGGACAACACACCGCGCCAGCTCTACCTACAGGAACTGCTGGGTTTCTCGCAGCCGCGCTACCTGCATATCCCACTGATCGTCCAGCCCGACGGGCACAAGCTGGGCAAGTCGTACCGCTCGCCGCCGCTCGAGCCGGACCAGGCCACGCCGCTGCTGCTGCGAGCATTGCGCGCGCTGGGGCAGCACACCGACCCGGCGTTGTTGGGTGCCAGCCCGGCTGAGGTGCTGGCGGTGGCGCGAACGCAGTGGCGGCCGGAACACATTGCGCGGCAGATGACGGTGCCAGAGGCCGAATTGCGCTGAGGTCTTGAAGGCCCTTTCGCGGGTAAGCCCGCTCCCACAGGGATCGAGGCGCTCGCAGTGCCTGTGGGAGCGGGCTTACCCGCGAAGAGGCCAATCCGGACGACCGCTATTACCAGTACAAAAGCCCAACAAATTCAAACCCTTGGCTAACCCTACCGATACCCGCTAGCATCGCCTGCGCCATTTTCACCAATAATAAGTCCAAACCCGCAGCGCCCAACCCTCGAGGCCAGCATGTACATCTATCGTTTGGTCCTGCTTCTGGTCGTGGGGATCTACCTGTTCTCCCCGGCCATCATGGACTGGTGGATCGAACCGACCGGAGCCTGGTACCGCCCCTACCTGCTCTGGCTGATCCTCATCGTCGTCACTTTCATCCTGCAGAGCCAACGAGATGCCGATGAGCTTTAGCCTGACCCAGATGATCCTGATCAGCGCCGCCTACCTGCTGGTGCTGTTCGGCGTGGCCTGGATCAGCGAACGCGGGCTGATCCCGCGCTCGGTCATCCGCCACCCGCTGACCTACACCCTGTCGCTGGGCGTCTATGCAAGTGCCTGGGCCTTCTACGGCTCGGTGGGGCTGGCCTACCAGTATGGCTATGGGTTCCTCGCCTGCTACCTGGGGGTGTCCGGCGCGTTCCTGCTGGCACCGGTGCTGCTCTACCCGATCCTCAAGATCACCCGCACCTACCAGCTCTCGTCGCTGGCCGACCTGCTGGCGTTCCGTTTCCGCAGCACCTGGGCCGGCGCGCTGACCACCATCTTCATGCTGATCGGCGTGCTGCCATTGCTGGCCCTGCAGATCCAGGCGGTGGCCGACTCCATCAGCATCCTCACTGGCGAGCCGGTCAAGGCGCGGGTGGCATTCGCCTTCTGTGCGCTGATCACCCTCTTCACCATTTTCTTCGGCTCGCGCCATATCGCCACCCGCGAGAAGCACGAGGGCCTGGTGTTCGCCATCGCCTTCGAGTCGGTGATCAAGCTGCTGGCCCTGGGCGGCATCGGCCTTTACGCGCTGTACGGCGTGTTCGGCGGCCCGCATGGGCTGGAAGTGTGGCTGCTGCAGAACCAGACCGCCCTCGCCGCCCTGCACACGCCATTGCAGGAGGGCCCGTGGCGCACCCTGCTGCTGGTGTTCTTCGCCTCGGCGATCGTCATGCCGCACATGTACCACATGGCCTTCACCGAGAACCTCAGCCCACGCTCGCTGGTCAGCGCCAGCTGGGGCCTGCCGCTGTTCCTGCTGCTGATGAGCCTGGCCGTGCCGCTGGTGCTGTGGGCCGGCCTGCGCCTGGGCGCCAGCACCAACCCGGAGTACTTCACCCTGGGGCTGGGCATCGCCGCCAACAACCAGGCCCTGGCCTTGCTGGCCTACGTCGGCGGGCTGTCGGCCGCCAGCGGGCTGATCATCGTCACCACCCTGGCGCTGTCGGGCATGGCCCTCAACCACCTGGTGCTGCCGCTGTACCAGCCACCGGCTGAAGGCAACATCTACCGCTGGCTGAAATGGACCCGCCGGGCGCTGATCGTCGCCATCATCACCGCCGGCTTCGTCTTCTACCTTACCCAGAACAACCACCAGAGCCTGGCCAACCTCGGCATCGTCGCCTTCGTCGCCACCCTGCAGTTCCTGCCCGGCGTGCTTTCGGTGCTGTACTGGCCGACCGCCAACCGCCGCGGCTTCATCGCAGGCCTGCTGGCCGGCATGCTGGTGTGGATGGTGACCATGCTGCTGCCGCTGCTGGGCAACCTGCAGGGCTTCTACATTCCGCTGCTGGACATGATCTACGTGCTGGACGACACCAGCTGGCACATGGCGGCCATTGCTTCGCTGGCGGCCAACGTCCTGCTGTTCACCCTGATTTCGCTGTTCACCAATGCCAGCAGCGAAGAGGTCAGTGCCGCCGAAGCCTGCGCGGTGGACAACGTGCGTCGCCCGCAACGCCGCGAGCTGCACGCTGCCTCGCCCCAGGAATTCGCCACCCAGCTGGCCAAGCCACTGGGCGCCAAGGCTGCGCAGAAGGAAGTCGAGCAGGCCCTGCGTGACCTCTACCTGCCGTTCGACGAGCGCCGCCCCTACGCCCTGCGTCGCCTGCGCGACCGCATCGAGGCCAACCTCTCCGGCCTGATGGGCCCGAGCGTGGCGCAGGACATGGTCGAGACCTTCCTGCCGTACAAGTCCGGCAACGAAAACTACGTCACCGAAGACATCCACTTCATCGAGAGCCGCCTCGAGGACTACCACTCGCGCTTGACCGGCCTCGCCGCCGAGCTCGACGCCCTGCGCCGCTACCACCGCCAGACCTTGCAGGAGCTGCCCATGGGCGTCTGCTCGCTGGCCAAGGACCAGGAGATCCTGATGTGGAACAAGGCGATGGAAGAGCTGACAGGCATCGCCGCCAAGCACGTGGTCGGCTCGCGCCTGGTGACCATCGGCGAGCCTTGGCGCGGCCTTTTGCAGGGGTTCATCAACGTCCCCGACGAGCACCTGCACAAGCAGCGTCTGGCCCTCGATGGCCAGCCACGCTGGCTCAACCTGCACAAGGCGGCCATCGACGAGCCACTGGCACCGGGCAACAGCGGCCTGGTGCTGCTGGTCGAGGACCTCACCGAAACCCAGGCGCTGGAAGACAAGCTGGTGCACTCCGAGCGCCTGGCCAGCATCGGCCGCCTGGCCGCAGGCGTTGCCCACGAAATCGGCAACCCGATCACCGGCATCGCCTGCCTTGCGCAGAACCTGCGTGAAGAGCGCGAGGGCGATGGCGAGATCATCGAGCTGTCCAGCCAGATCCTCGAACAGACCAAGCGCGTCTCGCGCATCGTCCAGTCACTGATGAGCTTTGCCCATGCCGGCGGCAGCCAGCAGAACAGCGAAGAGCCGGTGTGCCTCGCCGAAGTGGCGCAGGACGCCATTGGTCTGCTGGCACTGAACCGGCGCAATTTCGAAGTACAGTTCTTCAACCTCTGCGACCCCGACCACTGGGCCGAGGGCGACCCGCAGCGCCTGGCCCAGGTGCTGATCAACCTGCTGTCCAACGCCCGCGACGCCTCTCCGGCCGGCAGCGCCGTGCGCGTGCGCAGCGAAGTCAGCGATCACACCGTCGACCTGATCGTCGAGGACGAGGGCAGCGGCATCCCGAAAAGCATCATGGACCGCCTGTTCGAACCCTTCTTCACCACCAAGGACCCAGGCGAGGGAACCGGACTGGGGCTCGCTCTGGTCTATTCCATCGTGGAAGAGCATTATGGGCAAATCACCATCGACAGCCCGGCCGACATCGAGCGCCAACGTGGTACCCGGATCCGCGTGACCCTGCCCCGGCATGTCGTAGCGACGTCCCCTGTAATTCGAGACCGTCGAGAGAATTGAATCAATGCCGCACATTCTGATCGTCGAAGACGAAACCATCATCCGTTCGGCCCTGCGCCGCCTGCTCGAACGCAACCAGTACCAGGTCAGCGAAGCCGGCTCGGTGCAGGAAGCCCAGGAACGCTTCAGCATCGCCACCTTTGACCTGATCGTCAGCGACCTGCGCCTGCCCGGTGCCCCAGGCACCGAGCTGATCAAGCTTGGCCAGGGCACGCCGGTGCTGATCATGACCAGCTACGCCAGCCTGCGCTCGGCGGTGGACTCGATGAAAATGGGCGCGGTGGACTACATCGCCAAGCCCTTCGACCACGACGAAATGCTGCAAGCCGTCGCGCGCATCCTGCGCGACCGGCAGAACGCGCCAGCCGCAGCGGCGGTCGCCGAACCGCGGCCCACCAATGGCAAGGCCGGCGCGGACAAGTCCAGCCCCGCAGCCGCCAATGGCGAAATCGGCATCATCGGTTCCTGCGCGCCCATGCAGGACCTGTTCGTCAAGATCCGCAAGGTCGCGCCCACCGACTCCAACGTGCTGATCCAGGGCGAGTCGGGCACCGGCAAGGAGCTGGTCGCCCGCGCCCTGCACAATCTTTCGCGCCGGGCCAAGGCACCGATGATCTCGGTGAACTGCGCGGCGATCCCGGAAACCCTGATCGAATCCGAACTGTTCGGCCACGAAAAAGGGGCGTTCACCGGTGCCAGCGCCGGCCGTGCCGGCCTGGTCGAAGCGGCCGATGGCGGCACCCTGTTCCTCGACGAGATCGGCGAGCTGCCGCTTGAGGCACAAGCCCGCCTGCTGCGTGTGCTGCAGGAAGGCGAAATCCGCCGGGTCGGCTCGGTACAGTCGCAAAAGGTCGATGTGCGCCTGATCGCCGCGACCCACCGTGACCTGAAGAACCTGGCCAAGGCCGGCCAGTTCCGCGAAGACCTGTATTACCGCCTGCACGTGATTGCGCTCAAGCTGCCCGCCCTGCGCGAGCGCGGCAGCGACGTCAACGAAATCGCCGATACCTTCCTCGCCCGCCAGAGCGCGCGCATCGGCCGCGACGACCTGCACTTCTCCCACGAAGCCGAACAGGCCATCCGTCACTACAGCTGGCCGGGCAACGTGCGCGAGCTGGAGAACGCCGTGGAGCGCGCGGTGATCCTGAGCGAGAGCGCGGAGATTTCCGCAGACCTGCTGGGCATCGACATCGAGCTCAGCGACCTCGAGGAGGTCGATGGCCTGGCCCACCTGCCCGCCCTGGTAAGCAACGGTGCCGGCAACGCCAGCCACGAGCCCACCGAAGACCTGTCGCTGGAGGACTATTTCCAGCACTTCGTCCTTGAACACCAGGACCACATGACCGAGACGGAACTGGCGCGCAAGCTGGGCGTGAGCCGCAAGTGCCTGTGGGAGCGTCGCCAGCGCCTGGGCATCCCGCGGCGCAAGAGCAACGCCACCAGCGACAACTGATACACCGTCATACCTATCGCGGGGCAAGCCCGCTCCCACGCTTGATGCCCCTTCTGGAGCACCTGGCGTGGGAGCGGGCTTGCCCCGCGATGCTTTTGAGGGAAGCGCGGTAACAGATCAGTTCCCGCAAAAATCTGTTACCTCTGCCCTTCGGCGTAACAGCCCACGAGGCGTACGGTAACGAAATTTCTACATTTGCCCGGCGCGGACAGCCGTCGAAATGGCCAAAACCCCCGGATTCATTGGCTTTTCAAAAGTTGGCACGGCATCTGCTATATGTCTGGTACAAGAACAATAACAAGCACTGCAACTCAGAATAAGAACAAGACGAAACGGCTCACGCACAATAAAAACAAGACGGCGGAGGCGCAGCTAACTGATTCTTTTGGAGAGGAGCTGTGTTTGGGGCTTGCCCCACGATCAGACAGAGAACAACAAAAACTGCACTCAAAAGCAGCACCTGAACTGATTGGATCGAAAGATCAGCATCAACTCGGCGACCAAAGCAATCCGTTTGCTCTTCACCCCTGGTTTAGGGGTCGTTCACAAGCTTCGAGATTTGTGAACAGGGCACTCAACAAAAACAAGAAGCCCAGCAAAAAAACAATAAGAGCACACAACGACTTGGTGGGGAGCTTCGGCTCCCCATTGTCGTTTCTGGGCGTCTGCCACGCCCCTTGGCACGCCGCCTACACCATTCCCCCAGTAAATGCTAGAATCCCCGCCCATCATGCGGCCATTCTCCTATCCTTGGCCGAACATTCCTTCAAACAGTGCATCCCATGCTGAAGAAGCTGTTCCAGTCGTTCCGCCCGCCGGTCCCCGGCCAGCACCACAGGCGCACCACGCCTGAAGTGATCAACAAGAGCCAGCACTCGCTGCAGCGCAGCCAGTTCAGCCGCCATGCCGTGGGCATCGTCGAGCGCCTGCAGGCGGCCGGCTACCAGGCCTACCTGGTCGGTGGCTGCGTGCGCGACCTGATGCTGGGCATCACGCCCAAGGACTTCGACGTCGCCACCAGCGCCACCCCCGAACAGGTGCGTGCCGAGTTCCGCAACGCCCGCATCATTGGCCGGCGCTTCAAGCTGGTTCACGTGCATTTCGGTCGCGAGATCATCGAAGTCGCCACCTTCCGTGCCCCGCACTCGGACGAGGACCAGGCCGACAGCCACCGCTCCTCGCACAATGCCAGCGGCCGCATCCTGCGTGACAACGTGTACGGCACCCTTGAGGAAGACGCGCAGCGCCGCGACTTCACCATCAACGCCCTGTACTACGACCCGGTCAACGAGCGCGTGCTCGATTACGCCAACGGCGTGCACGATGTGCGCAACCGCCTGCTGCGCCTGATCGGCGACCCGACGCACCGTTACCAGGAAGACCCGGTGCGCATGCTGCGTGCCGTACGCTTCGCCGCCAAGCTGAACTTCGGCATCGAAAAGCACACCGTGCAACCGATCCGCCAGCTGGCCAAGCTGCTGCGCGAGATCCCGCCGGCGCGTTTGTTCGAAGAAACCCTCAAGCTGTTCCTTAACGGCCAGGGCGCGTTGGCCTTCGAGATGCTGGTCGACCTGGAGTTGTTCGAGCCGTTGTTCCCTGCCAGTGCCCATGCCCTGGAAGAGCGCCCGACCTACACCCACACGCTGATCAGCCAGGCCCTGGCCAACACCGACCTGCGCGTCAAGCAGGGCAAGCCGGTCACCCCTGCGTTCCTCTTCGCCGCCCTGCTCTGGCCAGCCCTGCCAGGCCGCGCGCTGCACCTGCAGAGCCAAGGCGTGCCGCCGATCCCGGCCATGAATGGCGCGGCCCACGACCTGATCGCCGAGCAGTGCCAACGCATTGCCATCCCCAAGCGCTTCACCCTGCCGATCCGCGAGATCTGGGACATGCAGGAGCGCCTGCCACGGCGCAGCGGCAAACGCGCCGACATGCTGCTCGACAACCCGCGTTTCCGCGCCGGCTACGACTTCCTGCTGCTGCGTGAAAGCGCAGGCGAGGAAACCGATGGCCTGGGCCAATGGTGGACCGACTACCAGGACGCCAATGACAGCCAGCGCCGCGACATGATTCGCGAACTGGGCAACCGCGACGACGGTGCCAGCACAGGCGCCGGCCCGCGCAAGCGCAAGCGCAGCCCCAGCAAACGCAAGCGTGACGACGACCAGGCGTGGGACTGAGCATGTATACCCGCGCTTACATCGGCCTGGGCAGCAACCTCGACGAACCCGCCGAGCAGCTGCGCAGCGCCCTGCAGGCGCTGGATGTACTCGCCGATACTCGCCTGGCAGCGGCTTCGGCGCTGTACACCAGCGACTCGCTGCTGCCCGGCCAGCCGCGCTACACCAATGCCGTAGCGGCCATCGATACCCGGCTGGCGCCGCTTGACCTGCTCGACGCCCTGCAAGCCATCGAGAACGACCAGGGCCGGGTCCGCCAGGAACGCTGGGGGCCGCGCACCCTCGACCTGGACGTGCTGCTGTTCGGTGACCAGCTCATCGACGTACCGCGCCTGAAAGTACCGCATTACCACATGCACGCCCGCCCCTTCGTGCTCTACCCGCTCGCCGAGCTGGTCGACGCCGACTTCCGCCTCGCCGATGGCCGCAGCCTGCAGCAAATGCTTCAGGATTGCCCGTTCGTCGGCCTGGAACGCCTGTAAAACGGGCGTTTCAGACGGCGGTAACGCCAGTAACACCCACCGCGTAACAATGCGGTAACACGGGTCATTGACTTCCCCCACCTCGCTCACGACTATAGGCGTCCCGCGGCGCCACTATGCCGCAATCACCCATTTAGGCCCGGACGGACCTGTGCCCGAACATCACAGACGATGATGTGCCGCTCCGCTTGATGAATACACGCGTTGTACGCAGTTGTCTTTCACAGCGCCTGAACGAGGATGCCCCTACATGCCTGAAGTAACCCTGACCACCCTGCATGGCCTGAAGGCCAAGGGTGAAAAAATCACCATGCTGACCTGCTATGACGCAACCTTCGCCAAGGCCGCAAGCCAAGCCGGCGTGGAAGTACTGCTGGTGGGCGATTCCCTGGGAATGGTCCTGCAAGGGCATGACAGCACCCTGCCCGTCAGCAACGACGACATGGCCTACCACACCGCCTGCGTCAAACGCGGCAACGACGGCGCGCTGATCCTCAGCGACCTGCCCTTCATGGCCCATGCCACCCCTGAGCTGGCGTTCAGCAACGCCGCCCAGTTGATGCGCGCCGGCGCCCACATGGTCAAGATCGAAGGCGCCGCCTGGCTGGCCGAGACCATCCGCCTGCTGGCCGAACGCGGCGTGCCGGTGTGCGCGCACATGGGCCTCACGCCACAGACCGTCAACGTGCTCGGCGGCTACAAGGTCCAAGGCCGCCAGGAAGCCCAGGCACGGCAGATGCGCGCCGATGCCATCGCCCTGGAGCAAGCCGGCGCCGCCATGCTGCTGCTCGAGTGCGTGCCCAGCGAGCTGGCCGCCGAGATCACCCAGGCGGTGGCCATTCCGGTGATCGGCATCGGTGCCGGTAGCGCCACCGATGGCCAGGTGCTGGTACTGCACGACATGCTCGGCCTGTCCCTCAGCGGCCGTGTGCCGAAGTTCGTGAAGAACTTCATGGCCGGCCAGGCGGACATCGACAGCGCGCTCAAAGCCTATGTGCAAGCCGTGAAAGACGTCAGTTTCCCTGCCAGTGAACATGGGTTCAGCGCATGAATACCGTCAAGACCGTCCTTGAACTGCGCGCCGCCGTGGCCCGTGCCCGCGGCGAGGGCAAGCGCATCGCGTTCGTGCCGACCATGGGCAACCTGCACAGCGGCCACGCCGCGCTGGTGACCAAGGCCGCCCAGCGCGCCGACTTCGTGGTTGCCAGCATCTTCGTCAACCCGCTGCAGTTCGGTGCCGGCGAAGACCTGGACAAATACCCCCGCACCCTCGCCGCCGACCAGGAAAAACTGCTCGAAGCGGGCTGCCACCTGCTGTTCACCCCCACCGTCGAGGAGATGTACCCCGATGGCATGGCCGTGCAGACCCGGGTCAGCGTGCCGCAGCTGTCCGAAGGCCTGTGCGGTGCCAGCCGCCCCGGGCACTTCGAAGGCGTGGCGACCGTGGTCAGCAAGCTGTTCAACATGGTCCAGCCCGACCTTGCCGTATTCGGTGAGAAGGACTTCCAGCAACTGGCGGTGATTCGCGCCATGGTTCGCGACCTGAACATGCCGATCCAGATCCTCGGCGAGCCGACCGTGCGCGCCGAGGATGGCCTGGCGCTGTCGTCGCGCAACGGTTACTTGAGTGCCGAGCAGCGTGCGGCGGCGCCTGCGCTGTACCGCGTGCTCAGCGCCATGGCCGAGGCGATCCGCCGTGGCCAGCGTGACTTCGCGGCGCTGATCGCTGAAGGGCAGGCGCAACTTGAAGCGGCGGGGTTCCGTAAGGACTACCTGGAGGTACGCCATGCACTGACCCTGCGCCCGGCACAGGTCGATGACCGTGACCTGGTAGTGATTGCGGCGGCGTACATGGGTAACACTCGGTTGATCGACAACCTGTACCTGCACCTGGAAGAACGCACCGCCTGACATAGCGCGGTCCTGTAGGAGCGGCCCATCGCGACACAAGGCCGCTCCTACAGCCTGAGCCCCAAACAATATTTCATCCCCCGCCCCGCCTGCCCCCATTCCCGCTTCCCGACCAATGCCTATAATGAGCAGCTTGCAACTGGCAAAGATCGCCAGTGTCATAGCCTGACCATGCACCAAGGAAACCATCCGCAATGGCGTATTACCGTACTCCCCACGATGTGACGGCGCTGCCCGCCTGGCAGGCGCTTCAGCAACACCGCGACGCCATGCAGGGCTTCAGCATGCGCGAAGCCTTCGCCGCCGACGGCAAGCGCTTCGAACAGTTTTCCCTGAGCTGCTGCGGGTTGTTCCTCGACTACTCGAAGAACCTCATCAACGAGCAGACCCGCGAACTGCTGGTGAACCTGGCCAACGAAGTCGAACTGGGCGACGCCATCAAGTCGATGTTCAGCGGCGAAATCGTCAACGGCTCGGAAGGCCGCCCGGTGCTGCACACCGCACTGCGTCGCCCGGTCGGCGACAAGCTCAGCGTCAACGGCGTCAACGTGATGCCGGAAGTGCACAAGGTGCTGAACCAGATCACCGAGCTGGTCGGCCGCATCCACGACGGCCTGTGGCGCGGCTACAGCGAAAAGCCGATCACCGACGTGGTAAACATCGGCATCGGCGGCTCGTTCCTCGGCCCGGAACTGGTCTCCGAGGCCCTGCTGCCCTATGCCCAGCGCGGTGTCCGTTGCCACTACCTGGCCAACATCGACGGCAGCGAATTCCATGAACTTTCGGCCAACCTGCGCGCCGAGACCACCCTGTTCATCGTCTCGTCGAAGTCGTTCAACACCCTCGAAACCCTGAAGAACGCCATGGCCGCCCGCACCTGGTACCTGGCCCAGGGTGGTTCGGAAGCCGAGCTGTACCGCCACTTCATCGCCGTGTCGAGCAACAAGGCCGCCGCCGTGGCCTTCGGCATCCGCGAAGAGAACATCTTCCCGATGTGGGACTGGGTCGGCGGGCGTTACTCGCTGTGGTCGGCCATCGGCCTGCCGATCGCCCTGGCCATCGGCACCGCCAACTTCAAGGAGCTGCTGTCTGGCGCCTACACCATGGACCAGCACTTCCAGACCGCGCCGTTCGACAAGAACATGCCGGTGCTGCTGGCCCTGCTGGGCGTGTGGTACGGCAACTTCTGGGGCGCCAAGAGCCACGCGATCCTGCCGTACGACCACTACCTGCGCAACATCACCAAGCACCTGCAGCAGCTGGACATGGAGTCCAACGGCAAGAGCGTGCTGACCGACGGCACCCCGGTGAAAACCGATACCGGCCCGGTGATCTGGGGCGGCGTGGGCTGCAACGGCCAGCACGCCTACCACCAGTTGCTGCACCAGGGCACCCAGATGATCCCGGCCGACTTCATCGTGCCGGTGGTGAGCTTCAACCCAGTGGCCGACCATCACCAGTGGCTGTATGCCAACTGCCTGTCGCAGAGCCAGGCGCTGATGCTCGGCAAGACCCGCGAGGAAGCCGAGGCCGAACTGCGCGCCAAGGGCCTCAACGAAGCCGACATCGCCAAGCTCGCCCCGCACAAGGTGATCCCGGGCAACCGCCCGAGCAACACCCTGGTGGTCGAGCGCATCAGCCCGCGCCGGCTTGGCGCGCTGGTGGCCATGTACGAGCACAAGGTCTTCGTGCAGAGCGTGATCTGGGGGATCAACGCCTTCGACCAGTGGGGCGTGGAGCTGGGCAAGGAGCTGGGCAAGGGCGTGTATCAGCGCCTGGTCGGCAGCCTGGAAGAAAGCGCCGAGGACGGCTCTACCCAGGGCCTGATCAACTACTTCCGCGGCCGTCATCGCGGTTGATGCCAAGCTGATAGACGACCGCTCTCACAGGCCTGCAAATAACTCGCTGATTTGCACGGGCCTGTGGGAGCGGCTTCAGCCGCGAACACCGGCGAAGCCGGTGCCCTCCACCGCGCCGCCTGCTTCGCGGCTAAAGCCGCTCCCACAGATCGCATGATTTCCGCGCCTCCAGGAACACCCCCGCCTTCTACACTGTCCATCGAATAGCCGCCGCAGTCCCACTCCTCTACAAGAGCAGGACCACTCGCCATGTTCGATATTCGCAACTACCCCCGGGCCCTGGCCGTCTGCCAGGCCGCCGAATTGACCGACGACGACTACCGCCGCCTCTACCGCCAGTCGGTGGAGAACCCCGACACTTTCTGGGCCGAACAGGCCAAACGCCTGGACTGGATCAAGCCCTGGGCCAGCGTGCAGCAATGCGACCTGAAAACCGGCTCGGCACGCTGGTTCGACGGCGGCCAGCTCAACGTCTCCTACAACTGCATCGACCGCCACCTGGCCCAGCGCGGCGAGCGGACGGCCTTGCTGTGGGAAGGCGACGACCCGAACGACAGCAAGACCATCAGCTACCGCGAACTGCACCGCCAGGTCTGCCGCCTGGCCAATACGCTCAAAGCACGCGGGGTAAAGAAAGGCGACCGGGTCTGCCTGTACATGCCGATGATCCCCGAAGCCGCCTACGCCATGCTCGCCTGCACACGCATCGGCGCCATCCACTCGGTGGTGTTCGGCGGTTTCTCGCCCGACGCCCTGCGTGACCGCATCCTCGACGCCGACTGCCGCACCGTGATCACTGCCGACGAAGGGGTGCGTGGCGGCAAGCGCATACCGCTCAAACAGAACGTCGACAAAGCCCTGGCCAACTGCCCCAATGTCAGCAGCGTGCTGGTGGTGCGCCGCACCGGGGGCGATGTGGCATGGAGCGATGGCCGCGACCTCTGGTACCACGAGGCCACCGCAAAGGCCGGCGATGACTGCCCCCCCGAACCCATGGCGGCCGAAGACCCGCTGTTCATCCTCTACACCTCCGGCAGCACCGGCAAACCCAAGGGCGTGCTGCACAGCACCGCCGGCTACCTGCTGCAGGCCACGATGACCTTCAAGCTGGTGTTCGACTACCGTGACGGCGAGGTGTTCTGGTGCACCGCCGATGTCGGCTGGGTAACCGGCCACAGCTACATCGTCTACGGCCCGCTGGCCAACGGGGCGATCTCGCTGATGTTCGAGGGCGTGCCCAACTACCCCGACACCTCGCGCTTCTGGCAGGTGGTGGACAAGCACCGGGTGAATATCTTCTATACCGCGCCCACCGCCCTGCGCGCCTTGATGCGCGAAGGTTCAGGCCCCTTGCAAGGCACCTCACGCGATAGCCTGCGCCTGCTCGGCAGCGTCGGCGAACCAATCAACCCCGAAGCCTGGGAGTGGTATTTCGAGGCGGTCGGGCAGCAGCGCTGCCCCATCGTCGACACCTGGTGGCAGACCGAGACCGGCGGCATCATGCTCACCCCTCTCCTCGGCACCCAGCGCCTCAAGCCCGGCTGCGCCACCCAGCCCATGTTCGGCGTGCAACCTGTATTGCTGGACGAAAAAGGCAAGCTCATCGAAGGCCCCGGCGCCGGGCTGCTGGCGATCAAGGCCAGTTGGCCAGGGCAGATCCGCAGTGTCTACGGCGATCATCAGCGCATGGTCGACACCTACTTCAAACCCCTGCCCGGCTATTACTTCACCGGCGACGGCGCCCGCCGCGACGCCGATGGCGACTACTGGATCACCGGGCGCATCGACGATGTGATCAATGTCTCCGGCCACCGCATCGGCACCGCTGAGGTCGAGAGCGCGCTGGTGCTGCACGACAGTGTCGCCGAGGCCGCGGTGGTGGGCTACCCGCACGACCTGAAGGGCCAGGGCGTGTATGCCTTCGTCACCCCCATGAATGGTGTCACCCCGGGCGATGCACTCAAGGCCGAACTGCTGGCGCTGGTCAGCAAGGAGATCGGCAGTTTCGCCAAGCCAGAGCTGATCCAGTGGGCCCCGGCCCTGCCCAAGACCCGCTCAGGCAAGATCATGCGGCGTATACTGCGCAAGATCGCCTGCAACGAACTGGACAACCTGGGAGATACCTCCACCCTCGCCGACCCGAGCGTGGTCCAGGGCCTGATCGACAAGCGTCTCAACCAGTAACCCGCGGCCCGGGCAGGGCTGCCCAGCCCGCAAGGTCGCCATGGAAGCCCTACGCCGCCGCATCGAAACCCAGGTCATGAGCCTTACCGGGCTGGCCCTCGGCCAGCTCGACCTGGAAACGCCCAAAGGCGACCCCGGGCTGTTCGGCCCTCAGAGCATCAGCTGGCAGGTGCACGGTGACTTCCCGAGCATGCTGGTGGGTGGCATCAGTGCGTTGATGCTGCAGCTGCTGCACCCACTGGCACTGGCGGGCGTGTGGGACCATTCGAACTTTCGCGAAGACCTGCTCGGCCGCCTGCGCCGTACCAGCCAGTTCATCTCCGGCACCACGTTCGGCTCGACCCGCGACGCCGAGTGGCTCATCGACAAGGTACGCACCATCCATCTCAAGGTGGTCGGCACCGCCGCGGACGGGCGCCCTTATGCCGCCAGCGACCCCGACCTGCTGACCTGGGTGCACGTGGCCGAAGTGAGCAGCTTCCTCGCCGCCCATCTGCGCTACCGCAACCCCGGCCTGCCTCGTGCCGATCAGGACGCCTACTACAACGAGATCGCCCTGATCGCCGAGCGCCTGGGCGCCCGCAACGTGCCACGCTCCTGCAGCCAGATCGAGGATTACCTGCAACACATGCGCCCACAGCTGCTCTGTGATGCCCGCAGCCTGGAAGTGATCGACATCCTGTTCAAGGCCCCGGCGCCCAGCCGCCTGGCCGAGCCGGTGGGCAAACTGATGCTCAAGGCGGGAGCGGACCTGCTGCCAGGCTGGGCCCAGCAAATGCTTAGCCTGCAACAAGGCCCGCTGGCCAGGCGCCTGATCCGCCTGGGCCTGGCCAACACCGCCCCGGTGCTTCGCTGGGCCATGCGCGACGGTTCGGCGCACCGCGCAAGGCGGCGCATGGGGATTGAATGAGGTGTTTTCTGACCCCGGCGGAACCTGTTGAACGTGCCATACTCCAAGCACTCCAGCCTGCTACAGACGAAGCGACACATGCACAAAGGATTGACTCGCGCCTTCGGCGCATTGCTGGCCCTGGTGGCCCTGTACAGCCTGCTCGGCTTCCTGATTCTCCCCGGCATCGCACTGCGCATTGCCAACCAGCAGCTGGCGCAGCACGCCACCGTGCCGGCGCACCTGCAGCGCATCGAACTCAACCCGTTCAGCCTCGAGCTGACGCTGTGGGGCCTGCAGATCGGTGAGCCCGGCAAGGAGCAGGTCGGTTTCGAACGGCTGTACGCCAACCTGGCGCTCGACAGCCTGTGGACCAAGGCCCTGCACCTGGAAGCCGTCGAGCTGGACAAGCCGCGCACCGAGCTGCTGTTCGCCAAGGATGGCAGCCTCAACCTGACCCAGCTGTTCAAGCTGCCACCCAGTGAGCCAAAAGCCGAAGAGCCACCCAGCGACCCGTTCCCGCTGCGCATCGGCAGCATCAAGCTCAGCGAAGGCTACCTGCACTTCGAGGACCAGCGCCCCAGCGAGCCGATCGAGTTCATCTACGACTCGATGAACCTGGAGCTCAAGAACCTCAGTACCCTGCCTGACGACAACGCCGACATGACCCTGGTGGCCAACGGCCCCAACGGCGGGCGCATCGATTGGAGCGGTACCCTGAGCCTCGCGCCGATCGCCTCCGAAGGCACGCTGAAAGTCACCGACGGCAAGATGAAAGCGTTCTGGCCCTATGTACGCGATGCAGTGCCCCTGGTGCTGGAAGATGGCGTCATCAACCTCGACACCCATTACAAGCTCAGCCTGGCCAAAGAAACCGAGCTGTTGCTGGACCAAACCGCCGTGCGCATTGCACCGTTCGCCATCAAGGCCCCCGACGGCCGACCGCTGGCGCGCCTGGCCAGCCTGGAGGTCAGCGAAACCTCCATCGACCTGGCCAAGCAGTTGGTGACCGTCGGCAAGATCCGCAGCGAAAAACTCGAAACCTGGGCGGCACTGGAGAAGGACGGCCAGCTCGACTGGCAGAAGCTGTTCGCCAGCCAGCCGGCCAAGGCCACCCCCAAGGAAAAGGCCGAACCTGCCGCCGCCGAACCCACCGACAAGGAAAAGGCCGCCAAGGCGCCGAGCAAGCCCTGGCAGGTATTGCTCAAGGACGTACAGGCGCGCAACTACATGATCCATCTGGCCGACCGCAGCCAGAAGGAACCTGTGGCGCTGGACGTCGGCCCGCTCAACCTCGACCTGCAGAACTTCGACAGCCTCAACCAGTCGCCCTTCACCCTCAAGCTCGATACCGGCGTGGGCAAGCAGGGCAAGCTGCAGGCCGCCGGCGTTGTCAACCTGGCACCGATCACCGCCAAGCTCGATGTGGCCACCCGCGACATCGACCTACGCGTGGCGCAGGCCTACATCAGCCCGTTCATTCGCCTGGAACTGCGCAGCGGCATGCTGTCCAGCGACCTCAAAGTGAACCTGAAGAGCACCGAGCCGCTGGCGTTCGACATTGGCGGCAAGGCCCAGGTCAACCAGCTGCATACCCTGGACACCATCAAGAACCGCGACTTCGTCAAATGGCAGCAGGTCAACGTCGATGGCCTGTCCTATGTGCATGGCGACGCCCTGTCGATCGACAAGGTGACCCTGCTGCAACCCTATGCGCGCTTCATCATCAACGAAGACCGCACCACCAACGTCAGTGACCTGCTGATCCCGCAACCCGCCGGGGCACCTGCGGCCTCCCAGAGCAAGCCTGCCACTGCCGGCAGCAGCAAGCCGCTGGGCATCCGCATCGGCCAGATCAACATCAACGACGGCTCGGCCAACTTCGCCGACCTGACCCTGACCCCCAACTTCGCCACCGCCGTGCAACAGCTCAACGGCCAGGTCGGCACCCTCGACAACCGCAAGCCGCAACCGGCCAAGGTGGACATCAAGGGCAAGGTCGACCGTTACGCGCCGGTGACCATCAAGGGCGCGCTCAACCCATTCAACCCGCTGGCCAGCCTGGATATCGCCACCAGCTTCAAGCGCGTCGAACTGACCACCCTGACCCCCTACTCGGGCAAGTTCGCGGGCTTTCGCATCCGCAAGGGACGCCTGAACCTCGACCTGCATTACCTGATCACCAACGGCCAGCTGAAAGCCGAAAACAAGCTGGTGGTCGAGCAACTGCAGTTGGGCGAGAAGGTCGACAGCCCGGACGCAGTGGACCTGCCGATCCGCCTGGCAGTGGCACTGCTCAAGGATACCGAGGGCAAGATCTCCATCGAGCTGCCGATCTCCGGCGACCTCAACAACCCGCAGTTCAGCGTGATGCCAATCGTCTGGCAGACCCTGCGCAACCTGGTGCTGCGCGCAGCCCAAGCGCCGTTCAAGTTCATCGGCGGGTTGGTCTCTGGCGGTGGTGCGGAAGATCTGGGCAATGTCTCGTTCGCCGCAGGTTCAAGCGAGCTCAGCCCCGACGCCCAGGCCTCGCTGGACAAACTGGCCTCTGCGCTCAAGTCGCGCCCGGAGCTGCGCCTGGAGATCGAAGGTACCGCCGCCCAGGGCAGCGATGGCCCGCTGATCGCCCAGCAGCGCCTGGAGCGCGAATACCAGGCCACCTGGTACAAGGTACTGCAGCGCCGTGGCGACAAGGTGCCGGCCAATCCGTCACTGCTGGTGGTCGATGACAGCGACAAGCCGCCCATGCTCGAAGGTATCTACCGCACCCGACTGAAGCAGCAACCGCCCGCCGAGTGGGAAAAGCTCGGTCGTGATGAGCGCACCACCAAGCTGCGCGAGGCAGTGATCAAGTCCTGGGCCGAGAGTGCCCCGCTGCTGCGTACCCTCGGCCAGGAACGGGCCAGCAGCATCAAGGACTACCTGGTGGACAAAGGGCAGCTCGAAGATGACCGGGTGTACTTCATCGACGCATCCCTCGGCCAGGCCGAGAGTGATGGCCGGGTAGTGACGCCGCTGCATCTGGATGCCGAGTAACTCGGCATCCGCCCATACCGCCCGATGATGCCTGTGCTGGGCTCATCGCTGCGGTTCGTCGCCACGACAAGCCAGCTCCCACAGGGATCGCGTGATCGTCAAGGTCAGCGCCGTACCTGTGGGAGCCGGCTTGCCGGCGATGAGGCCGACAGCCACAGCACAGGTAAGTCGCTCCCAGCGGCGCAGGATCAGCCACACCTGCGATCGCCATAAATCAAACACTCAAACCAACCGCTGCCCCGACACCGACGGGTGATACAGCGGCTGTACCTTGTTCCCCGCCGGGTCCAGCAAATGGAAGCTGCGCGCACCGTCGCCGTGGTTGAACGGGCGGTCGAGCAAGGTTACGCCACGGGCCTTGAAGTACTGGTACCAGGCTTCCAGCTCCTCCACGCTGTCGACGATGAAGCCATAGTGATCCAGGGTTTGCAGGCCATTGGCAGCACCTGCGCCGCGCCCCAACGAGAGGTTGTCGTTACCGCAGGTGAGATAGACCAGGTCCTCGTTGGCGCGATTGAGTACTTCCATACCCAGCACATCGACATAGAAGCGCTCGCACTCCTCCAGATTGGGCACCAGCAGGGCAATGTGGCGCAGGCCGTTGAGTCGGCCCGGGCGGGCAGGTAGATCGGTCATGGTCAGGACTCCATTTTTGTATACAATTCGAATGCGAATTTAAAACAAAAGGAAGCGCCTGTGTATAGCCTGTTTATCAAGACGCGCGTGAAGCCCGGTACGACCGAAGCCTTTCTCAGTGCCATCAAAGCCAATGCGGCTGCCTCGGTCGCTACCGAGCCAGGCTGCCTGGTGTTCGATGTGTCGGTGGACCGCGAAGACCCGCAGGTGATCTACCTGTACGAGATCTACCGCGACGATGCGGCCTACGAGGCCCATACCCAGACCGCGCACTTTCGCGACAGCCGGCCATTGGTGGAGCCGTTGATCCTGGAGCAGGTGTGTTTCGAGAGTGATGTGATCGCCCGCAATCCCGGGGTCTGATGAATAGTCAAAAGCCCCGGCAGGTGCCGGGGCTTTTGCGTCAAAAGTGGCCAATTCCCTTTGGCCGACGGGACATCCCTTATTCGGACTTCAGGCCATCAGCCGAGACGGCCTGTACGCCCTTGATTTTCTTGGCGATGGCGACTGCCATCTCTTTCTGCGCATCGGTAATCGCCGTTTCGGACGACAGCGACACAACGCCCTTGTTGGTTTCGACCTTGATATCGCTGCCCGGTACACCTTTCTCGGTCATCAGGTCAGCCTTCACCTTGGTGGTGATCCAGGTATCGGAGGTAGCTTCCTTGGCTTTGGTCACCTCACCGGCCGCAAGCGTCATCGGGGCCTGGGTGGACTGGGCAGCAAACGCCGCGTTAGCCATGGTCAGGGTCAGCGCGGTAGCAGTAGCGGCAGCAATGGCGAATTTCTTCATGAGAGTCACTCCTGTTTTTCGAAAGGTCTGCGCCGTGGTTCCTGGCGTCAGGTAGGAGTGATATTGCAGGGGCTGTGCCAGGTTTTTGTATTTAAATTAATCCTTATAAATCAGTTACTTATAAAAATCGCACGACATGATGGATCGTGCAATTTGCAAGTATGAGGGTATTGTTGAGTGCAAGTTGCAAGCTCGCCCGCAGGAAATGTGCCCAGCCTCCAGCGGCTCGACGGGCATGACCGACGCCCATAAAAAAAGGACCCCGAAGGGTCCTTCTTTGCAGCATCGAAATGCTTAGACGCCCGATGCCTTGGCAGCGGCAACGTCTTTGATCGACAGCTTGATACGGCCGCGGTTGTCCACGTCCAGTACCAGTACTTCGACTTCCTGGCCTTCCTTCAGGATGTCGGTGACCTTCTCTACACGCGCATCGCTGAGCATGGAGATGTGCACCAGGCCGTCCTTGCCCGGCAGGATGTTGACGAAGGCGCCGAAGTCGACGATGCGCTCGACCTTGCCGACGTAGATCTTGCCGATCTCGGCTTCTGCGGTGATGCCCAGGATGCGCTGCTTGGCAGCTTCAGCCGCTTCCTTGGTTTCGCCGAAGATCTTGATCGAACCGTCGTCTTCGATGTCGATCGAAGCCTTGGTCTCTTCACAGATACCGCGGATGGTGGCGCCGCCTTTACCGATGACGTCACGGATCTTGTCGGTGTCGATCTTCATCGCGATCATGGTCGGTGCGTTGGCCGACAGCTCGGTGCGCGACTGGCCAATGATCTGGTTCATCTGGCCGAGGATGTTCAGGCGCGCTTCCAGGGCTTGGCCCAGGGCGATTTCCATGATCTCTTCGGTGATGCCGTTGATCTTGATGTCCATCTGCAGCGCGGTAACACCTTTGGCGGTACCAGCTACCTTGAAGTCCATGTCGCCCAGGTGGTCTTCGTCACCCAGGATGTCGGTCAGAATGGCGAACTTCTCGCCTTCCTTGACCAGGCCCATGGCGATACCGGCCACCGGTGCTTTCATCGGCACACCAGCGTCCATCAGGGCCAGGGAAGCGCCACAGACCGAAGCCATGGAGCTGGAGCCGTTGGACTCGGTGATTTCCGATACGACGCGGATGGTGTACGGGAACACGTCAGCAGCCGGCAGCATGGCCTGGACCGAACGACGGGCCAGACGGCCGTGACCGATTTCGCGACGGCCAGCACCGCCCATGCGGCCACACTCGCCTACCGAGAACGGTGGGAAGTTGTAGTGCAGCATGAAGGGGTCTTTCTTCTCGCCTTCGAGGGTGTCCAGCAGCTGGGCGTCACGCGCGGTGCCGAGGGTGGCAACCACCAGGGCCTGGGTTTCGCCACGGGTGAACAGGGCCGAACCGTGGGTCTTCGGCAGTACGCCGACTTCGATGTTCAGCGGACGCACGGTCTTGGTGTCGCGGCCGTCGATACGTGGCTTGCCGTTGACGATGTTTTCGCGAACGGTGCGGTATTCGATCTCGCCGAAGATGTCTTTGACTTCACCGGCCGATGGCTGGCCTTCTTCACCGGAGAACTTGGCAACCGCCTGGTCGCGCAGCTCGCCCAGGCGCGCGTAACGGTCGGCCTTGACGGTGATGGTGTAGCCCTGGGAGACCGCCTCGCCGAACTCGGCGCGGATGGCGTTGAACAGCTCGGTGTTGGCAACGGCCGGTTTCCAGTCCCAGGTCGGCTTGGCGGCTTCGGCAGCCAGCTCTTTGACAGCCTTGATCACGGCCTGGAATTCGTCGTGGGCGAACAGCACGGCGCCCAGCATCTGGTCTTCGGTCAGCTCTTTGGCTTCCGATTCAACCATCAGTACGGCATCGGCGGTACCGGCGACGACCATGTCCAGGCTCGAAGCGGCCTGCTGCTCGTAAGTCGGGTTCAGCAGGTAGCCGGTGCTTTCGTGGAAGGCAACGCGGGCGGCGCCGATCGGGCCTTCAAACGGAATGCCGGAAATGGCCAGGGCAGCCGAGGTACCGATCATCGCAGCGATGTCCGGATCGGTCTTCTTGCTGGTGGAAACCACGGTGCAGACGACCTGCACTTCGTTCATGAAACCTTCTGGGAACAGCGGGCGGATCGGGCGGTCGATCAGGCGCGAAGTCAGGGTTTCTTTTTCGGATGGGCGGCCTTCACGCTTGAAGAAACCACCTGGGATCTTGCCAGCGGCGTAGGTCTTTTCCTGGTAGTGCACGGACAGCGGGAAGAAGCCCTTGCTCGGGTCTGCATGCTTGGCACCGACCACGGTCACCAGCACGGTGACATCGTTGTCGACGGTGACCAGCACAGCGCCGGTGGCCTGACGGGCAATGCGGCCCGTTTCGAGGGTAACGGTCGATTGACCGAACTGGAATTGCTTGATTACCGGGTTCACGGTTTCCTACCTTTTTCAGTGGCTCTGGGGGAACTGGTTTCTTGCGAATTCTTGGGCAGAACAGGGAATCGGCCCCGTTGACCGTCCAGATACAACACGAGGCTGGGAGCCTGGCGCCGAGCGGAAATCCCGCTCGGCATTGCCAGGCTGCCAACCTCGAAGATACGCATGGCGTGCCCAACGGGAACGCTGCCAGGCAGCGTTGCCGATGAATCCGCCATGCACACCACTGACCAGGCCGCTATTAGCGACGCAGGCCCAGGCGACCGATCAGGGCGCTGTAACGAGTGGTGTCTTTGCCCTTCAGGTAGTCCAGCAGCTTACGACGCTGGTTAACCATACGGATCAGGCCACGACGCGAGTGGTGGTCTTTGCCGTTGGCCTTGAAGTGGCCTTGCAGCTTGTTGATGTTCGCGGTCAGCAGAGCAACCTGAACTTCCGGGCTACCAGTATCGCCAGCAGCTTGCTGGTAGTCGGCAACGATTTGAGCTTTTTCTTCAACGCTGAGGGCCATGTGGCTTCTCCTGATAAACGGATCCCGCAAGCGGGGTCCAATAGGCCAGGGACTTGATCCCTGTATTAATAAAAAAGGTGTGACCGTGCCTACTGACAGCCACCCTTGTATCCGCAGGCTTTAGCCGAAGCCTGGGCCTGCGGTTTCGGTCATTCCGACCGAATCAGCCGACGTGGCGCCACGCGCCCGTCTTCGCTCACTTCACCGATACCGATGAAGCGACCGTTGTGATCCTGTACGCGGACCATGCCGAACTGCGGCGCATCCGGAGCACGCACGGCCTGGCCATGCAGCCAGTAGAACGCACTGTGCTCGGAAAGGCTCAACAGCGGCCAGTCCTGCAGCCCGCTGTCGGACGGCATGAGGAAGCGATCGAGCGCTTCGTTGCCACCTTCGGCGTGGGCCTGTTCGAGCTCCTCGAGGGTCACGGTCTGTGCCAGTGCGAAGGGCCCGGCCTGGGTCCTGCGCAGCTCGGCGACATAGGCGCCGCAGCCAAGTGCCTCGCCAATATCCTCCACCAGGGTGCGGATATAGGTGCCTTTGCTGCATCCTACGCTCAGCCGTGCACGGGTGCCTTCGCACTCGAGCAACTCCAAGCGGCCAATAGTAACAGAACGCGCCTCGCGCTCCACTACCTCTCCTGCACGTGCCAGCTTGTAAAGCGGCTGGCCGTCACGCTTGAGCGCCGAGTACATCGGCGGTATCTGGCTGATCGGGCCGCGAAAACGCGGCAGCAGTGCCTCGATGTCGGCGCGACCGACGGTCACCTCACGGGTCTGCAGGACTTCGCCCTCGGCATCACCGGTGTTGGTAGTCTGCCCCATCTGCATGACCGTTTCGTAGCCCTTGTCGGACTCGAGCAGGTATTGCGAGAACTTGGTCGCTTCACCGAAGCACAGCGGCAGCACGCCGCTGGCCAGCGGGTCGAGGCTGCCGGTGTGGCCGGCCTTCTCGGCATTGAGCAACCAGCGGACCTTCTGCAACGCGGCGTTGGAGGTGAACCCCAGCGGCTTGTCGAGCAGGATGATGCCGCTGACGTTGCGGCGGATACGTTTGACCTGGGCCACCGCTTACTCCTTGGCGCCCGGCTCGTCGGCATCCTTGTGCAGACGGTCTTCGGCGACCGCTCGCTCGATCAGTGCCGACAGGTGCACGCCACGGCTGACGCTTTCATCAAAGTGGAAATGCAGTTGCGGCACGCTGCGCAGCTGCATCGAGCGGCCCAGGTGCAGGCGCAGGAAGCTGGCGGCACTGTTGAGGGCCTTGAGCGACTGCTGCACGGCGTCCGGGGTTTCTTCACCCATGACGGTGATGAAGACCTTGGCATGGCCCACGTCGCGGCTGACGTCGACGGCGGTGATGGTCACCAGGCCCACGCGTGGGTCCTTGACTTCGCGGCGGATCAGTTCGGCCAGCTCACGCTGCATCTGATCGCCGATACGTTGGGTACGGCTGTATTCTTTTGCCATTTTTGCTACCTGTTTCTAAAGCGGCAAACGCCCGGTTCAGACACAAGCCTGACCGGGCGCTACCTGCAGAGGCGCTGCCAACCGCCGTACGACGGGGGTTGGCAGCGGGCTCGCCCTTAAAGGGTACGAGCCACCTGGACTTTCTCGAAGACTTCGATCTTGTCGCCGACCTTGACGTCGTTGTAGCTCTTGACGCCAATACCGCACTCCATGCCGTTACGCACTTCGGCAGCATCGTCCTTGAAGCGACGCAGCGATTCCAGCTCGCCTTCGAAGATCACAACGTCGTCGCGCAGTACGCGGATCGGACGGTTGCGGTACACGGTACCCTCGATAACCATACAGCCAGCGATGGCGCCGAACTTCGGCGAACGGAACACGTCACGCACTTCGGCGACACCCAGGATGTTCTCGCGAACATCGCTGCCGAGCATGCCGGTCAGGGCTTTCTTGACGTCTTCGATGATGTCGTAGATCACGTTGTAATAACGCATATCCAGACCTTCCTGCTCGACGATCCGGCGCGCACCGGCATCGGCACGCACGTTGAAGCCGAACAGCACCGCGTTCGAGGCCAGTGCCAGGTTGGCGTCGCTTTCGGTGATACCACCGACGCCGCCACCGATCACACGTACCTGAACTTCGTCGTTGCCCAGGCCGCCGAGCGAGCCCTGCAGCGCTTCCAGGGAGCCACGCACATCGGTCTTGAGGACGATGTTGAGGGTCTTCTTCTCTTCCTGACCCATGGTCTCGAAGATGTTTTCCAGCTTGCCGGCGTGAGCACGGGCCAGCTTGACCTCACGGAACTTGCCTTGACGGAACAGGGCAACTTCACGGGCTTTCTTCTCGTCGGCCACCACGGACATTTCGTCACCGGCGTCCGGGGTGCCATCCAGGCCGAGGATCTCGACCGGGATCGACGGGCCGGCTTCCTTCACAGGCTTGCCGTTCTCGTCGAGCATGGCGCGCACGCGGCCATAGTTGGAGCCGACCAGGACCATGTCGCCCTGACGCAGGGTACCGTCCTGAACCAGGATGGTGGCAACCGGGCCACGGCCTTTGTCCAGACGCGATTCAACCACGACACCGCGACCTGGAGCAGTCGGGGTGGCGGTCAGTTCGAGAATCTCGGCCTGCAGCAGTACGGCTTCGAGCAGTTCGTCGACACCGGTACCCATCTTCGCCGACACCTTGACGAACGGCGTGTCACCACCCCAGTCCTCGGAGGTGACGCCTTCGACGGCCAGCTCGTTGCGGATGCGATCGAGGTCGGCACCCGGCTTGTCGATCTTGTTCACGGCAACCACCAGCGGCACGCCAGCAGCCTTGGCATGCTGAACGGCTTCGCGGGTCTGCGGCATCACGCCGTCGTCCGCCGCCACCACCAGGATGACGATGTCGGTAGCCTTGGCACCACGGGCACGCATCTGAGTGAACGCAGCGTGGCCTGGGGTGTCGAGGAAGGTGACCATGCCACGGTCGGTTTCGACGTGGTAGGCACCGATGTGCTGGGTGATACCACCGGCTTCGCCAGCAGCAACCTTGGCACGACGGATGTAGTCGAGCAGCGAGGTCTTACCATGGTCAACGTGACCCATGACGGTAACGACCGGCGCGCGCGATTCGACTTCACCTTCGAATTTCAGCGATTCGGCCAGGGAGTCTTCCAGGGCGGTATCGCTGACCAGGGTGACCTTGTGACCCAGCTCTTCTGCTACCAGCTGAGCGGTTTCCTGGTCGAGCACCTGGTTGATGGTAACCGGAGTGCCCATCTTGAACATGAACTTGACGACCTCAGCACCTTTGACCGACATGCGCTGGGCCAGGTCCGAAACCGTGATGGTCTCGCCGATGGTCACGTCACGGATGACGGGGCCGGACGGGCTCTGGAAGCCATGCTGGTTGCGCTTCTTGCCTTTGCTCTTGCCACCGCGGCCACGACGGAAACCATCGCTTTCTTCTTCGGTGGTACGTGGCGCGGCACGTGGAGTCGGAGCCTTTTCCTTCTCCTTGACCTTGACCTTGACCGACATGCGCGGCGCTTCGCCACGGCCGGCAGCAGCTGGGCCACCACCACGACGATCGTCATCACGGCTGCGGCTTTCGTTGCGACGGGTCTCGTCTTTCTTGCGCTCGGCAGCACGTGCGGCGGCGTCTTCGGACACCGGCGCATTGGCCACTACCGGGGCAGCAACAGCGGCAGGCTCGGCCTTGGCTATCGGGGCAGCGGCCGGGGCATCGGCGGCCTGACGGCGTGCCTGCTCCTCGTTGCGCTGGCGCACTTCGGCTTCGACCTTCTCGCGAGCGGCGTTTTCAGCCGCGCGGCGCTCTTCCTGCTCGCGCTTCTGCTCAGCCTGGATCTCTTCCGGGCTGCGCTGCACGAATACTTTCTTCTTGCGTACTTCTACGCTGATGCTCTTGCTACCGGCGACACGCAGGGTGCTGGTGGTCTTGCGCTGCAAGGTAATCTTGCGCGGCTCTTCCGCCTTGCTCTTGTGGCTGCTCTTCAAATGGGTCAGCAGGGTCTGCTTCTCATTATCGGTCACTACCTGACCGGCGTCGGTGTGCGGCAGACCTGCCTCACGCATCTGCTGCAGCAGGCGCTCTACCGGTGCCTCGACCTCTTGGGCCAGTTCTTTCACCGTGACTTGCGTCATGCACTTCTCTCCTCAGGCCGCGCCTAATTACTCGAACCAGTGGGCTCGGGCGGCCATGATCAACTTGCCGGCACGCTCTTCGTCGATGCCGTCGATGTCGAGCAGATCGTCGATCGACTGCTCGGCCAGGTCTTCGCGGTTAACCACGCCGCGCACCGCCAGTTCGGCCGCCAGGTCCTTGTCCATACCCTCGAGGGAGAGCAGGTCTTCGGCCGGATGGGCGTCTGCCAGTTTTTCTTCGGTAGCGATGGCCTTGGTCAACAAACGGTCCTTGGCTCGAGCGCGGAGCTCATTGACGATTTCTTCGTCAAAGCCATCGATGTTGAGCATTTCTTCCAACGGTACGTAGGCAATTTCTTCAAGGTTGGTGAAGCCTTCGTCGACCAGCACTTGTGCCAGTTCTTCGTCGACTTCCAGTTCCTCGACAAAATTACGCAGGATGTCGCCGGTTTCAGCCTGTTGCTTGGCCTGGATGTCCGACTCGGTCATCACGTTCAGGGTCCAGCCGGTCAGCTGACTGGCCAGACGAACGTTCTGACCGCCACGACCAATGGCCTGAGCCAGGTTGTCGGCACCAACGGCGATATCCATCGCATGGGCGTCTTCGTCAACGATGATCGCGGCAACCTCTGCCGGCGACATGGCGTTGATGACGAACTGCGCCGGGTTCTCGTCCCACAGGACGATATCCACACGCTCGCCACCCAGCTCGCCGGATACGGCTTGGACGCGCGAACCACGCATGCCGATACAGGCACCTTGTGGGTCGATGCGCTTGTCCTTGGAGCGGACGGCGATCTTGGCACGCGATCCCGGATCACGGGAGGCGGCCATGACTTCGATGAGGCCTTCGGCGATTTCCGGCACTTCGATGGTGAACAGCTCGATCAGCATCTGTGGCGCAGTGCGCGACAGGATCAGCTGTGGGCCACGGTTCTCGGTGCGGATTTCCTTGAGCAGTGCACGCAGGCGCACACCGACCCGGAAGGTCTCACGGGGGATGATGTCTTCACGGGCCAGCAGCGCTTCGGCGTTGTTGCCCAGGTCGACGATGACGTTGTCGCGGGTGACCTTCTTCACGGTACCGGAGATGATCTCGCCAACGCGTTCGCGATAGGCGTCGACCACCTGGGCGCGCTCAGCTTCGCGAACCTTCTGCACGATGACTTGCTTGGCGGTTTGCGCAGCAATGCGACCGAACTCGATCGATTCGATCTTCTCTTCGATCACGTCGCCAACTTTGGCTTCAGGATGACTTTCCTGAATCTTTGCTGGCCAGACCTCGATTGCCGGATCATCCAGATCCGCTTCCTCGACGACCGTCCAGCGACGGAACGTTTCGTAGCTACCGGTGTGGCGGTTGATTTCCACACGCAGGTCGACTTCGTCCTCAAAACGCTTTTTGGTTGCAGTGGCCAGAGCCACTTCCAGCGCCTCGAAAATGACGCCGGGCGGTACACCCTTTTCGTTGGATACCGATTCAACAACCAGCAGTACTTCTTTGCTCATCGTACGCCTCGCCTTGCGCAAGCCATTGGGCCCGTAAATTTCCGCCGGGCCCGGCACGTCTCAGTCAAAACTGGGAATAATATTGGCCTTGTCGATCGAGTCGATCGGCAGCAGGAACTCATGGTTATCCACCTGGACCACCACATCCTGCTCCTCCACACCGCGGAGAAGGCCCTGGAAGTTACGACGACCTTCGAAGGGCGTACGCAGCTTGATCTTCACTTGCTCGCCGGCATGCGAGGCAAACTGTTCCAGAGTGAACAGCGGGCGATCCATGCCTGGAGAGGAAACCTCGAGGGTGTATTCACTGCTGATCGGGTCTTCCACATCCAGGATGGCACTGGCCTGACGGCTGACCGCTTCACAGTCCTCCACCAGAATGCCGCCTTCCTTGTCGATGTAGATACGCAGTACCGAATGCTTACCTTGGGAGACGTATTCGATCCCCCAGCACTGATAGCCCAGCCCCTCGACCACTGGGGCCAACAAGGCCTGCAACTGTTCTAGCTTGCTCGACACCTGAACCCCCTCGTGCATGCTGTGCAAATAAAAAATGGGCGAAGCGCCCATCCCTGAAAGCGCCGTAGGACAACGACGCCGAAAACTGTTGGCTAGCAAAAAGCCCCTGAAAAGGGGCTCCGCTGAAGCTGGTTGCGGGGGCTGGATTTGAACCAACGACCTTCGGGTTATGAGCCCGACGAGCTACCAAGCTGCTCCACCCCGCGACAAAGCTGGGGCGAAAGTATAAGACCGAACCCCCTTGAGGGTCAATCCAACCTCCACCTACAAGAAAGCCCGCTTAAAGCGGGCTCTCTTGCTTCAATTGGTACCGAGAAGGGGACTCGAACCCCTACACCCTATGGGCACAACCACCTCAAGGTTGCGTGTCTACCAATTCCACCACCTCGGCAATACTACATTTGAAACCCGTTACTGCTGCTCTTTGGCCGGAGGAGGTACATCACCAGAGTTGGTGGTTTCGCTCTTCTGCTGCTGGAGCACCGGTACATCATCGTTGACTGCCGGCTTTTGCTCTTTGACTTCCAGCACTGCTGGATCTGGCAGACCAGCTTGAGTCAGCTGGTGAGCCTGCTGCTTGGCGAAGTATCCTAACCCAAGTGCAGTCAAAAAGAAAGTGGCGGCAAGTATAGCAGTAACTTTACTCAAAAAGGTAGCGGAACCTTGGCTTCCGAACACAGTATTTGAAGCACCTGCGCCGAAAGATGCACCTGCTTCCGCACCTTTACCCTGTTGCAGCAGCACCATTACTACCAGTGCCAACGCCGCCAACAGATGAAAAACAACTACGACTGTTTCCAGCATTGTTCAGTTTCCTGCGGCGCGACAAATTGCACCGAATTCGTCTGCATTCAGGGACGCTCCACCAATGAGCCCCCCATCGATATCCGGCATGCCGAACAGTTCGGCCGCATTGGCCGCCTTCACGCTGCCGCCGTAGAGAAGCTGCACGTTAGCTGCAACTTCGGCGTCCTTCGCCGCCAACTGCTCACGGATGGCTGCATGCACATCCTGGGCTTGCTGTGGCGAGGCCGTCAAACCAGTACCGATGGCCCATACAGGCTCATAGGCAATTACTGCATTGGCAAAAGCGGCAACACCGAACGCGTCGATAACACTGCTTAGTTGACGCTCTACAACTTCAAGCGTCTTGCCTGCCTCGCGCTCCTCGAGAGTTTCCCCTATACAGAGCACTGGCGTCAAACCACTTTTCTGAGCAGCTGCAAACTTTTGATTCAGCACTTCGTTAGTTTCACCAATAATTTGGCGACGCTCGGAGTGCCCGACCAGAACATATTTGCAACCAACTTCAGCCAACTGACTCGGTGCAACTTCGCCGGTCAGCGCGCCTTGTTCAGGCTGTACAGCAGAATTCTGTGCGCCGACGGTGACTCCCTTTCCTTCCAGGCCCTTGATCACTTGATCAATGAACAGGGACGGCGGAAACACCGCGACTTCCACACCGCTTGGCAGGGGCATATTGCCCAAGCCCTGAGTCAGCTCAGCGACGCTGGCGCGGGTACCGTGCATCTTCCAGTTACCAGCTACCATGGGGCGACGCATGCTTTACCTCGTCGGTCAAAGTGGGCGCAGATCTTACCCAACCCGATCTGCGCTGGCAAGCCTCTTCAGGCACAAACTTCAGCGACCAGCTTGGCCAGGGCTTCGGCATGGCCACGCACCTGGTTTTCGTCGTCGCCCTCGACCATCACGCGCACCAGTGGCTCGGTGCCGGACTTGCGCAACAGCACACGCCCGCGGCCCGCCATGTCTTCGGTCGCCTTGTCGCTTGCGGCCTTCACCAGCGGGTTTTTCAACGGGTCGCTCTTGCCTGCTTCGAAGCGCACATTGATCAACACCTGAGGGCACTTGCGCACGCCCTGGCGCGCCTGGGCAAGGGTTTCGCCGCGACGCTTGAGGGCCATCAGCACCTGCAGCGCGGCGATGATCGCATCACCGGTGGTGGTGTGGTTACAGCACACGACATGCCCGGAGTTTTCACCCCCCAGCAGCCACTCACGCTCAATCAGTTCGGCCATGACATAGCGGTCGCCGACTTTCGCCCGCACGAACGGAATGTCCAGTTCCTTGAACGCCAGCTCCAGGCCGAGGTTGCTCATCAAGGTACCCACCACGCCGCCCTGCAGCTTGCCGCGCTCGTGCAGGTCACGGCCGATGATGTACAGCAGTTCGTCACCGTCGACGATGGCGCCGGTGTGATCGACCATCAGCACCCGGTCGCCATCACCGTCGAAGGCGATACCCAGGTCGGCATGCCCGACCAGCACCGCAGCCTGCAACGACTCGATGTGCGTCGAACCGCAGCCCTCGTTGATGTTCAGGCCATCCGGTGCGGCATGCAGCACCGTCACATCGGCGCCCAGTTCACGGAACACGCTGGGGGCAACTTTGTAGGTGGCGCCATGGGCGCAATCCACGACGACCTTGAGGCCGTCGAAGTTGGTACCGGTAGGCACGCTGCTCTTGCAGAATTCGATGTAGCGGCCCGCCGCATCGTTGATGCGCGAGACCTTGCCCAGCTTGCCCGAATCGACGACGGTCATCGGCTGGTCGAGCAATTCCTCGATCATCAGTTCGACTTCATCCGGCAGCTTGGTGCCATTACCCGAGAAGAACTTGATGCCATTGTCGTCGTGCGGGTTGTGCGACGCACTGATGACGATGCCGGCTTCGGCGTGGAAGGTGCGAGTGAGGTAGGCGATCGCCGGGGTCGGCATCGGCCCGAGCAGCATCACGTCGGCACCGGCGGCAGAAAGGCCGGCCTCGAGCGCCGACTCGAACATGTAGCCGGAGATACGGGTGTCCTTGCCGACCAGTACACGGCAGTGGCCCTGCTTGCGGAAGGCCATGCCCGCGGCCCAGCCGAGTTTCAGCATGAAGTCCGGGGTGATGGGGAACTGGCCAACGCGACCACGGATACCATCGGTACCAAAGTATTTTCTGCTCATAGGGACTCCAGTTTTCTTATTCGGCGCTCTGCACGGCGGCGATCATGCGCACTACATCGACCGTTTCGGCGACATCATGAACACGCAGGATGCTCGCGCCCTTGGTCATGGCCAATGCCGCCAGCGCCAGGCTGCCGTAGAGCCGCTCACCGACTGGGCGATCCAGCGTGAGGCCAATCATGCTCTTGCGCGAAACGCCCACCAGCAGCGGCCGCCCAAGGCGGTAAAGCGCTTCCATGTGTTTGAACAGGCTCAGGTTGTGCTCGAGGGTCTTGGCAAACCCGAACCCGGGATCGAGGACGATACGATCGGCGTCGATACCGACCGCCGCACAAGCCGCCATGCGCTGCTCAAGATAGCGCGTGACATCGGCGGTCACATCCTCGTAATGCGGATTGTCCTGCATGTTGCCCGGCTCGCCGCGCATGTGCATCAGGCATACCGGCAGCCCTGTAGCGGCAGCCGCATCAAGCGCACCGTCGCGTTCCAGGGCGCGCACGTCGTTGATCAGGCCAGCGCCGACGCGGGCCGACTCGCGCATGACTGCGGGCGTCGAGGTATCCACGGAGATGATCACATCAAGGCGGCTGCTGATCGCTTCGACGATGGGCGCCACGCGCTCCAGCTCCTCGAGGGGCGAAACAGCCCGGGCACCGGGACGCGTGGACTCGCCGCCGACATCGACCAGGGTCGCGCCGGCGGCCACCATCGCCTCGGCGTGACGCAGCGCTGCGTCGCGCTGGCTGAAGTGCCCGCCGTCGGAGAAGGAATCGGGGGTGATATTGAGGATACCCATGACATGGGTACGGGACAAATCAAGAACCCGGTTGCCGCAAGGCAACCGGGTCGGGTACTGCTGTGAACTCATGGCTACCCTTAGTGTTGAGCCGCTGGGCCGCCGATCGGCGACTCCGGACGATCACCCTGGGAGGCCTGGTTGCCGGAAGTGCCGGCATCATTGTCCCAGTCACGAGGTTCACGCGGGGTGCGGCCGGCCATGATGTCGTCGATCTGGTCGGCATCGATGGTTTCATACTTCATCAATGCTTCGGCCATGGCGTCGAGCTTGTCACGGTTGTCGGTGAGGATCTGCTTGGCTGTGGCGTAGCACTGATCGATGATCGCACGCACTTCCGAGTCGATCATCTTGGCGGTCTCGCCCGACACGCTGGCGTGCTGGCTGCCGGCGCTGCGGCCGAGGAACACTTCGCCCTCTTCTTCCGCGTACATCAGCGGCCCGAGCTTTTCGGACAGGCCCCACTTGGTGACCATGTTCCGGGCAATCTGGCTGGCACGCATGATGTCGTTGGAGGCACCGGTGGTGACGCCATCGAAGCCCAGGGTCATTTCTTCAGCGATACGGCCACCGTACAGCGAGCAGATCTGGCTGATCAGCGCGCGCTTGGACAGGCTGTAGCGGTCTTCTTCCGGCAGGAACATGGTCACACCCAGCGCGCGACCACGCGGGATGATCGACACCTTGTAGACAGGATCATGCTCAGGCACCACGCGACCAACGATGGCGTGACCGGCTTCGTGATAAGCGGTGTTCTGCTTCTCTTTCTCGGACATGACCATGGTCTTGCGCTCGGCGCCCATCATGATCTTGTCCTTGGCCAGCTCGAACTCCTTCATCTCGACCACGCGCTTGCTGGCGCGGGCGGCGAACAGCGACGCCTCGTTGACCAGGTTGGCCAGGTCGGCACCGGAGAAGCCAGGGGTACCGCGAGCGATGACCGCCGGGTTGACGTTCTCGCCAATCGGGACCTTGCGCATGTGGACCTTGAGGATCTGCTCACGACCACGGATGTCCGGCAGGCCGACCACCACCTGGCGGTCGAAGCGGCCCGGGCGCAGCAGCGCCGGGTCGAGTACGTCCGGACGGTTGGTGGCGGCGATGACGATGATGCCATCGTTCATCTCGAAGCCATCCATCTCGACCAGCAACTGGTTGAGGGTCTGCTCACGCTCGTCGTGACCGCCACCCATGCCGGCGCCACGGTGGCGACCGACGGCGTCGATTTCGTCGATGAAGATGATGCAAGGGGCGTGCTTCTTCGCCTGCTCGAACATGTCGCGCACACGGCTGGCACCGACACCTACGAACATTTCAACGAAGTCGGAACCGGAGATAGTGAAGAACGGCACCTTGGCTTCGCCGGCGATGGCCTTGGCCAGCAGGGTCTTACCGGTACCTGGCGGGCCCACCATCAGCACGCCACGCGGGATACGGCCACCCAGGCGCTGGAACTTGCCCGGGTCGCGCAGGAACTCGACCAGCTCGCCAACCTCTTCCTTGGCCTCGTCGCAACCCGCGACGTCAGCCAGCGTGGTCTTGACCTGGTCTTCGGAGAGCAGGCGCGCCTTGCTCTTGCCAAAGCTCATCGGCCCGCCTTTACCGCCGGCACCGCCCTGCATCTGGCGCATGAAGAACATGAACACGGCGATGATCACCAGGATCGGGAAGCTTGCCACCAGCAACTGAGTCCAGATGCTCTGCTGCTCGGGCTGCTTGCCTTCGACGGTCACGTGGTTGTCGACCAGGTCGCCAATCAGGCCGTTGTCGGTGATGGCCGGGCGGACGGTCTTGAAGTTGTCGCCGTCGGTGCGCTTGCCGGTAATGATGTAGCCGTCGACGGTCACGCGCTCGACCTTGCCATCCTTGACCTGCTGGATGAAGTCGGAATAGTTGAGGGTCTGCGGCTCGTTAGGGCTGGAGAAGTTGTTCATCACCGTCACCAGGACGGCGGCGATGATCAACCACAGGATCAGATTCTTTGCCATGTCGTTCAATTCGCTACCCTCTGAGGCCGGCGCACGACGCAGCCGTGCCTCGCATGATATTCATCGCCCTAACTTACTACATTACCTACGCAACCGCAGGCACCGTCTGTAACCCTTTGTGAAAGCTAGACTACACGAAGTTCGGACGATCCAGACGGGGTAGCTGATTGGAATTAACTATCGGCCACCCCGCAGCACGCCTTTCATGCCCCTTTGAAACCCTTGCCCAACAGGTACTGTTCGCGGGAACGATCCCGCGAGGACGATGGCTTGCGCATCTGCACCTTGTCGAACTTGCTGCGCACGTCCTTCAGGTACATGTCGAAACCTTCGCCCTGGAAGATCTTGATCAGGAAATCCCCGCCTGGCTTGAGCACGCGGGTTGCCAGATCCAGGGCCAGCTCACAGAGGAACATGGCGCGCGGCATGTCCACCGCGGGCGTACCACTCATATTGGGGGCCATATCGGAAATCACAAGGTCTACGTGCGAATCGCCGACCGCTTGCAGGATTTGCTGCAGCACTTCGTCCTGGGTGAAGTCACCCTGGATGAAGGTCACGTCCGGGATCGAGTCCATTTCCAGGATGTCCGAGGCGATCAACCGTCCTTGGCCACCAATCAGACGACTGGTCACCTGCGACCAGCCCCCTGGCGCCGCGCCGAGGTCGATCACGCTCATGCCGGGACGGATCAGGCGGTCTTTCTCCTGGATCTCCAGCAGTTTGTAGCTCGCACGGGAGCGGTAGCCATCCTTCTGTGCCTGTTTCACAAAAGGGTCGTTGAAATGCTCGCGCAGCCAGTTTGCGCTGCTTTTGGAACGTTGTACCACGGGGCACCTCGATGATATGCGTCGTGTTTGACTGGGCGGAGCCAGGGGCCCTCGGGTAAAATGCCCGTCAATTTTACAGAATCAGACGAAAAGGGTCAGATTATGCCGCTCAATAACGAGCAGAAGAAGCAATACAAGTCCATTGGTCATGACCTGAAGCCGGTCCTGATCGTTGCTGGCAACGGTGTGAACGAAGGCGTCGCCGCCGAACTGGAGCGCGCCCTGGCCGATCACGAGCTGATCAAGGTCGAAATCCGTTCGGAAGACCGTGAAGAGCGCGCCGCCGCGATCGCCGAACTGTGCAAGGTCGGCCGCGCCGAGCTGGTGCAGACCATCGGCAAGAAAGCGCTGATCTATCGCAAGAACCCACAGCCGAACAAGCAGCTGTCCAACATCCACCGCTTCAAGTAAGGGTGGAGCCGATCAGTGGCGCGCCTTGCGCGCCCTGACCGGAACCGGCTGGGCCACCAGCACGATGCCGGAAAAACCCAGCACCAGGAAGCAGAACATCTGCCAGCGTTCGCCCACGGAAATACCGTAGCGCAGCGTGTAGTAGCTGACACAGGCAGCAAAGCCAAGCAGCAACATCTGCCCACGGAACTGCTGCCACCAGGCCGCCAGGCCGTCCACCCTCGCCAATACCGCCAACTGGGTCAACAGCCCGAGCATCGCCACGCCGATCAACCAGCGGTCGATCTGCGCGGCCACATCATGCACCAGCAACGGCGCAAGGCCACTGACCTTGAGCGCCGGCACCAGCCCCACATGGAACACCCACAGGCCACCGACCCAGAATACCTGGGCCAGTTGCCAGAGGATCCCCTCGAGGGATGGCGCCCGCAGGCGCCGGTCAGATGTGCTGGACTTCGACAATCTCGTACTCGACAGTGCCGCTTGGCGTCTTGATGACGACTACGTCGCCTTCTTCCTTGCCGATGATGGCCTTGGCGATAGGCGCACCGCTCGAGAGCTTGCCTTGCTTCACGTCAGCTTCATCTTCACCGACGATCTGGTATTTCACCCGTTCGTCGGTCTCGGTATTGGCCAGCTCCACGGTGGTACCGAAGATGACCTTGCCGGTGTGGGCAATAGTGGTCACATCGATTACCACAGAGTTCTGCAGACGGCCTTCGATATCACGGATACGCGCCTCGACCATGCCCTGCTCTTCGCGGGCGGCGTGGTATTCGGCGTTTTCCTTGAGGTCACCCAGCTCACGGGCTTCACCGATCGCCTGGCTCAGGCGCGGGCGCTCGGTCTTGCTCAGGAACAGGTGCTCCTCTTCCAGGGCGCGAGCGCCCTGGACGGTCATCGGGTACTTGGTAATGCTCATGCTTTGAGTCCTGCATGCAGATCCTGCAAGCGACGAACGGTCTTTTCAGGGCCGAATTTCAGCGCTTCGCAGATGGCTTCACCAGCCGCAATGGTAGTGGTGCAGTAAATCTTGTGCTGCAGCGCATTGCGACGAATCGAGTACGAGTCGGCGATCGACTGGCGGCCTTCGGTGGTGTTGATGATCAGCGACACTTCGTCGTTCTTGATCATGTCGACCACGTGCGGGCGACCTTCGGTCACCTTGTTAACGCGACGCACCTTCAGGCCAGCAGCTTCGATGATCTTCGCGGTGCCAACAGTGGCGACCACTTCGAAGCCCAGGGCGATCAGGTCGCGGGCAACGCCAGCCACTTGTGGCTTGTCGTCGTCACGCACGCTGATGAACGCGGTACCGCCGGTCGGCAGCACTTCGCTGGCGCCCATCTGGGCCTTGGCGAAGGCTTCACCGAAGCTATCACCGACGCCCATCACTTCACCAGTGGACTTCATCTCTGGGCCGAGGATCGGGTCGACGCCTGGGAACTTGGCGAACGGGAATACCGCTTCCTTGACGCTGTAGAAGTTCGGGATGATTTCCTGGGTGAAGCCCAGCTCTTTCAGGGTTTTGCCGGCCATGACACGGGCGGCGATCATCGCCAGCGAGGTGCCGATGCACTTGGAAACGAACGGCACGGTACGCGAAGCGCGCGGGTTGACTTCGATCACGTAGATCTTGTCGCCCTGCAGGGCCAGCTGCACGTTCATCAGGCCAACCACGCCCAGTTCCAGGGCCATCTTCTTGACCTGGTCGCGAACCTGGTCCTGCACGTCCTGGCTCAGCGAGTACGGCGGCAGCGAGCACGCCGAGTCACCGGAGTGAACGCCGGCCTGCTCGATGTGCTGCATGATCGCGCCGATCACCACGTCGGTGCCGTCGCACACCGCATCCACGTCCATCTCAATGGCGCAGTTGAGGAAGTGGTCGAGCAGTACCGGGCTGTCGTTCGACACTTGAACCGCTTCACGCAGGTAGCGTTTCAGCTCGTCCAGCTCATAGACAATTTCCATGGCACGGCCGCCCAGTACGTAGGACGGGCGCACCACCAGCGGGTAACCGATCTTGCCGGCGGCAACGATGGCTTCGTCTTCGCTGCGCACGGTGGCGTTTGGCGGCTGCAGCAGGCTCAGGCGCTGAACCATCTGCTGGAAGCGCTCACGGTCTTCGGCACGGTCGATGGCGTCAGGGCTGGTGCCGATGATCGGTACACCGGCCTCTTCCAGGGCGCGGGCCAGTTTCAGCGGGGTCTGGCCACCGTAGTGGACGATGACGCCCTTCGGCTTCTCGACGCGGCAGACTTCCAGCACGTCTTCCAGGGTCAGCGGCTCGAAGTACAGACGGTCGGAGGTGTCGTAGTCGGTGGAGACGGTTTCCGGGTTGCAGTTGACCATGATGGTCTCGTAACCGTCTTCACGCAGGGCCAGCGCCGCGTGCACGCAGCAGTAGTCGAACTCGATGCCCTGGCCGATACGGTTAGGGCCACCGCCGAGGATCATGATCTTGTCACGGGTCGACGGGTTGGCCTCGCACTCTTCCTCATAGGTCGAGTACAGGTAGGCGGTGTCGGTGGCGAACTCGGCGGCGCAGGTGTCGACGCGCTTGTACACCGGGAACACTTCCAGCTTGTGGCGGTGGCGGCGCAGGTTCTTGTCGGTGATGCCCAGCAGCACGGCCAGACGCTGATCGGAGAAGCCCTTGCGCTTGAGGCGCAGCATGTAGTCCTTGTCGATCGCCGACAGGGCCAGGGTCTTGACCTTCTCTTCTTCCTTGATCAGATCTTCCATCTGCACCAGGAACCACATGTCGATGCCGGTCAGGGCAAAGATTTCTTCGCAGGTCATGCCCGAACGCATGGCGTCGGCCACGTACCAGATACGCTCGGCGCCCGGCACGGTCAGCTCGCGCTTGAGGATGCTGGCAGCTTCCGGGCTGGCCAGGTCGACTTTCGGGTCGAGGCCGCAGGCGCCGACTTCCAGGCCGCGCAGGGCTTTCTGCAGGGATTCCTGGAAGGTACGGCCGATGGCCATGACTTCACCCACGGATTTCATCTGGGTGGTCAGGCGGGCGTCGGCTTTCGGGAATTTCTCGAAGGCGAAGCGCGGCAGCTTGGTGACGACGTAGTCGATCGACGGTTCGAAGGAAGCCGGGGTGCGGCCGCCGGTGATGTCGTTCTGCAGTTCGTCGAGGGTGTAACCGATGGCCAGCTTGGCGGCGATCTTGGCGATCGGGAAGCCGGTGGCTTTGGAAGCCAGTGCGGACGAACGCGATACGCGCGGGTTCATCTCGATCACGACCATGCGGCCAGTGTTCGGGCAGATACCGAACTGCACGTTGGAACCGCCGGTTTCCACGCCGATCTCACGCAGCACCGCCAGCGAGGCGTTGCGCATGATCTGGTATTCCTTGTCGGTCAGGGTCTGCGCTGGAGCAACGGTGATCGAGTCACCGGTGTGCACGCCCATCGGGTCGAAGTTTTCGATCGAGCAGACGATGATGCAGTTGTCCTTTTTGTCGCGGACCACTTCCATCTCGTACTCTTTCCAGCCGATCAGCGATTCGTCGATCAGCAGCTCTTTGGTCGGCGACAGGTCCAGACCGCGGGTGCAGATTTCTTCGAATTCTTCACGGTTGTAAGCGATACCACCGCCAGTGCCGCCCATGGTGAACGACGGGCGGATGATGCATGGGAAGCCGAGCTTCTCGAGGACCGCGTAGGCCTCTTCCATGCTGTGGGCGATACCGGAGCGCGGGCACTCCAGGCCGATGTCTTTCATGGCCTTGTCGAAGCGCGAGCGGTCTTCGGCCTTGTCGATGGTGTCGGCGTTGGCACCGATCATCTCTACGCCGAATTTCTCCAGAACGCCGTGGCGCTCCAGGTCCAGGGCGCAGTTCAGTGCGGTCTGGCCGCCCATGGTCGGCAGCACCGCGTCCGGGCGCTCTTTCTCGATGATCTTGGCCACCGACTGCCATTTGATCGGCTCGATGTAGGTAGCGTCGGCCATGGCCGGGTCGGTCATGATGGTGGCCGGGTTGGAGTTCACCAGGATGACGCGGAAACCTTCCTCGCGCAGGGCTTTACAGGCCTGGGCGCCGGAGTAGTCGAATTCGCAGGCCTGGCCGATCACGATCGGGCCAGCGCCGAGAATCAGGATGCTTTTGATGTCTGTACGTTTTGGCATGGTTGTCACTCAAATCCGCGGGTCAGTCGGCAAGCCGTCTTGAACAATCTGGGTCAGGCGCTTCCGGGCGCGGCACACGCCGCCCCGGGGCCTTGCAGCAGGATGCTCAGCGGCGCTTGGCCATGGCATCGATGAAACGATCGAACAGTGGCGCGACGTCGGTCGGGCCTGGGCTCGCTTCAGGGTGGCCCTGGAAGCTGAACGCGCTCTTGTCGGTGCGCTCGATACCCTGCAGGGTGCCGTCGAACAGCGACTTGTGGATGGCGCGTACGTTAGCCGGCAGCGTGGCTTCGTCAACGGCGAAACCGTGGTTCTGGCTGGTGATCATCACCACGCCGGTGTCCAGGTCCTGGACCGGGTGGTTGGCACCGTGGTGGCCGTGGCCCATCTTCACGGTCTTGGCGCCGGAGGCCAGGGCCAGCAGCTGGTGGCCGAGGCAGATGCCGAACACCGGGATCTCGGTGTCGAGGATCTCTTTGATCGCCTGGATGGCGTAGTCGCATGGCTCGGGATCGCCAGGGCCGTTGGACAGGAACACGCCATCGGGGTTGAGCGCGAGCACTTCGCTGGCCGGGGTTTGCGCCGGCACCACGGTCACGCGGCAGCCGCGGGCAACCAGCATGCGCAGGATGTTCAGCTTGACGCCGTAGTCGAAGGCAACCACGTGGTACGGCAGGTCGGCGGCTTCGAGGGTCGGGTGGCTGTCGGTTTTCAGTTCCCACACGCTGGAGCGCCACTCGTAGCGTTCCTTGGTGGAAACGACCTTGGCCAGGTCCATGCCCTTCAGGCCTGGGAAGGCGCGGGCGGCGGCGATGGCCTGCTCTTCGGTGATGTTGTCACCGGCGAGGATGCAGCCGTTCTGGGCGCCCTTTTCACGCAGGATACGGGTCAGGCGACGGGTGTCGATGCCAGCGATGGCGACGACATTGTTGGCCTTGAGGTAGTCAGGCAGCGACTGGGTGTTACGCCAGTTGCTGGCCAGCAGCGGCAGGTCACGGATGACCAGGCCGGCGGACCAGACGCGGTTCGACTCGGCGTCTTCCGGCGTGGTGCCGGTGTTGCCGATGTGCGGGTAGGTCAGGGTAACGATTTGCTGGGCATAGGAAGGGTCTGTAAGGATTTCCTGGTAGCCGGTCATAGCAGTGTTGAACACCACCTCACCAACGGTCTGACCGTCGGCACCGATGGCTTCACCGCGAAAAATACTGCCGTCGGCAAGGGCGAGTATGGCTGGCTTTGTCAAGAAGACCTCCCGTAGATCAAGCATGAAAGGGCGATCGCAGGTTGCAAAAAAGCGGAGTGACGTATGGACACGTCACCCCGCTTTCATGTGCTGAATTCAATTCGCTGCGCGCTTTTAGTGGACACACTAAAGCTGTAGCTTACAGAAAAGTGCGTTTTGGGTCTACCGCAGATGTGTCTCTAAAACACATGAATGCGACAGGCTGACTTCGGCGGCGACCCCTTCGCGGGTAAACCCGCTCCCACAGGGACCGCGCGCGCCTTCAGCCCTGCGCTATCTCTGTGGGAGCGGGTTTACCCGCGAAGAAACCAACGCCGCGCTAACGGCTTAATGCAGCTCGAGCACGTCCTGCATGTCGTACAGCCCAGGCTCACGCCCATCCAGCCACAGCGCGGCACGTACCGCCCCCTTGGCGAAGGTCATGCGGCTCGACGCCTTGTGGGTGATCTCCAGGCGCTCACCTTCGGCGGCGAACAGCACGGTGTGATCACCGACCACGTCGCCGGCACGCACCGTGGCAAAACCGATGGTCTTGCGGTCACGGGCGCCGGTCTGGCCTTCACGGCCATAGACCGCCACTTCCTGCAGGTCACGCCCGAGCGCATTGGCGACCACTTCGCCCATGCGCAGCGCAGTACCCGAAGGCGCATCGACCTTGTGCCGGTGGTGCGCCTCGATGATCTCGATATCCACGTCATCACCCAGCACCCGGGCCGCCATGTCCAGCAGCTTGAGGCTCAGGTTGACGCCCACGCTGAAGTTGGCAGCGAAGACGATCGGGATCTCCTTGCCCGCCTCGGCCAGCTGCTCTTTCTCTTCCGGCGTGAAACCGGTGGTGCCGATGACCATGGCCTTGCCCGCCTTGCGGCAGAACGCCAGATTCTTCAGGGTCACCGAAGGGTGGGTGAAGTCGATCAGCACATCGAACTCGTCGACCACCTTGGCCAGGTCGTCGCAGATCGTCACGCCGATCCGGCCCAGGGCCGCCAGCTCACCGGCATCAGCCCCGACCAGCGAGCTGTCGGGACGATCGATCGCCGCCGTCAGGCCGGCCTGTGGCGCCTGTTGCTGCACCGCCTCGACGAGGGTCTTGCCCATCCGCCCTGCCGCGCCCATCACTGCAATACGTCGCATAGCCTGTTCCTTGTCAGAGATCGCCGAAGAAGCGCTTCACGCCTTCGAACCAGCCACTGGCCTTGGGCGAGTGGGAGCTGTCGCCCTCGAGGGAGGCACGCAGCTCTTCGAGCAGCTCGCGCTGGCGACGGCTGAGGTTGACCGGGGTTTCCACCGCCACGCGGCACAGCAGGTCACCCGCCGCACCGCCACGTACCGGCGCCACACCCTTGCCACGCAGACGGAACTGCTTGCCGGTCTGGGTGCCTTCCGGGATTTTCAGCTTCACGCGGCCGTCCAGGGTCGGCACTTCCAACTCGCCGCCCAGGGCTGCGTCGGTGTAGCTGATCGGCACTTCGCAGTACAGGTGCTTGCCGTCGCGCTGGAAGATCCCGTGCTCACGCACGTTGATCACCACATACAGGTCGCCGGTCGGGCCGCCATGAGCACCCGCCTCGCCTTCGCCGGACAGGCGAATGCGGTCGCCGGTATCGACGCCAGCCGGCACCTTGACCGACAAGGTCTTGTATTCCTCGACACGGCCTTCGCCATGGCAGGAATTGCAAGGGTCGGTGATGATCTTGCCCTGGCCATGGCAGCGCGGGCAGGTCTGCTGCACCGAGAAGAAGCCCTGCTGCATGCGCACCTGGCCGATACCGCCACAGGTTGGGCAGGTCGACGGGGTCGAGCCCTTCTTGGCACCCGAACCGTCGCACGGCGCGCAGTTGACCAGGGTAGGCACACGAATGCTGACCGTGGTGCCACGCACCGCTTCTTCAAGATTCAGCTCGAGGGTGTAGCGCAGGTCGCTGCCGCGCTGAGCGCCGCCACGCGAGCCGCCACGGCCGCCACCAAAGAAGTCACTGAAGACATCGCCGAAGATGTCGGAGAAGTTGGCGCCGCCGAAGCCCGCACCACCGCCACCCATGCTCGGGTCGACGCCGGCGTGGCCGTACTGGTCGAACGCCGCGCGCTTGCTCGCGTCAGACAGCACTTCGTAGGCCTCGTTGGCCTCCTTGAACTTGTCTTCCGACTCTTTGTCACCCGGGTTGCGGTCTGGGTGGAACTTCATCGCCAGCCGGCGATAAGCCTTTTTCAGGTCAGCTTCACTGGCGCCGCGCTCGACACCCAGGACCTCATAATAATCACGCTTGGACATAGGTCATTTGCACCTTGTTGGGCGTCCGGCATCCGCGCCGCGCCATCAACACTTGCCTGGCAACCACAAAAGGCACCCGACAAATGCTGTAAAAATTCTCGAATTCCAGATACGCCAACGCGGGAGCAAGCCCCCGCGCGGCGACATCCTACCAGCTCACCGGCAAACGCCGTTGAGCTGGCCGACAACGTGCAGGCATTACTGCTTGTTGTTGTCTTTCACTTCTTCGAACTCGGCGTCAACCACGTCATCGTGCTTGGCTTCCGGCTCGGCTTGCTGCTGGGCGCCGCCCTGCGGCTGCTCGGCCTGCTCTGCGTACATCTTCTGAGCAACCGGCGCGGAGACCTTGGACAGCTCCTCGACCTTGGCGTCGATGGCAGCCTTGTCGTCGCCTTTGACGGCGGCTTCCAGGGCAACCACGGCAGCCTCGATGGCAGTCTTCTCTTCGGCAGTGACCTTGTCACCGGCCTCATTGACCATCTTGCGGGTCGAGTGAACCAGCGCATCACCCTGGTTACGGGCAGCGGCCAGCTCTTCGAACTTGCGGTCTTCCTCGGCATTGGCCTCGGCGTCACGCACCATTTTTTCGATCTCTTCGTCGGACAGGCCGGAGTTGGCCTTGATCACGATCGACTGAGCCTTGCCGGTGGCCTTGTCTTTGGCGCCGACGTGCAGGATGCCGTTGGCGTCGATGTCGAAGGTCACTTCAATTTGTGGCACGCCGCGTGGTGCTGGCGGAATGTCAGCCAGGTCGAACTTGCCCAGCGACTTGTTCTGCGAAGCTTGCTTGCGCTCGCCCTGCAGCACGTGGATGGTCACGGCGCCCTGGTTGTCGTCGGCAGTCGAGAACACCTGCGACTTCTTGGTCGGGATGGTGGTGTTCTTCTCGATCAGCGCGGTCATCACGCCACCCATGGTTTCGATACCCAGGGTCAGCGGGCTGACGTCCAGCAGCAGTACGTCTTTGACGTCACCGGCCAGTACGGCGCCCTGGATGGCAGCACCCATGGCCACGGCTTCGTCCGGGTTGACGTCCTTACGCGCTTCTTTACCGAAGAAGTCGGCAACGGCTTTCTGCACCATCGGCATACGGGTCTGGCCACCGACCAGGATCACGTCGTCGATCTTGCTGGCATCAATGCCGGCGTCTTTCAGGGCGATGCGGCATGGCTCGATGGTACGGTTGACCAGGTCTTCGACCAGCGACTCCAGCTTGGCGCGGGAGATCTTCACGTTCAGGTGCTTAGGACCGGTGGCATCTGCTGTGATGTACGGCAGGTTGACGTCGGTCGACTGAGCGGAAGACAGCTCGATCTTGGCTTTTTCAGCGGCTTCTTTCAGGCGCTGCAGGGCCAGCGGATCGTTCTTCAGGTCCATGCCGGACTCTTTCTTGAACTCGTCGACGAGGTAGTCGATCAAGCGCATGTCGAAGTCTTCGCCACCCAGGAAGGTGTCGCCGTTGGTGGCCAGTACTTCGAACTGGTGCTCACCGTCGACTTCGGCGATTTCGATGACCGACACGTCGAAGGTACCGCCACCCAGGTCATAAACGATGACGGTGTGGTCGCCCTTGCCCTTGTCCATGCCGTAGGCCAGCGCAGCAGCGGTCGGCTCGTTGATGATACGTTTTACGTCCAGGCCAGCGATGCGGCCGGCGTCTTTGGTCGCCTGACGCTGGCTGTCGTTGAAGTAGGCCGGAACGGTGATGACCGCTTCGGTGACTGGCTCGCCGAGGTAGTCTTCGGCGGTCTTCTTCATCTTTTTCAGGACTTCGGCGCTGATCTGCGGCGGAGCCATCTGCTTGTCGGCGGCCTCTACCCAGGCGTCACCATTGTTGGCCTTGACGATCTTGTAAGGCACCAGCTTGATGTCTTTCTGCACGACATCTTCTTCGAAACGGCGGCCGATCAGGCGCTTCACCGCGAACAGGGTGTTGTGCGGGTTGGTGACTGCCTGGCGCTTGGCCGACTGACCAACCAGGATCTCGCCGTCGTTGGCGTAGGCGATGATCGAAGGCGTGGTACGCGCGCCTTCAGCGTTCTCGATAACCTTGGCGGTGCCGTTTTCCAGCACGGAGACGCAGGAGTTGGTGGTCCCCAGGTCGATACCGATGATTTTGCCCATGTTAACTCTCCCGAAACTTGAATTTGGTCGCAGCGACTACACAAGACGACTGCGGAAATACTTGAGTGCTTGACACCTAAATGGGGGTACCCAGCAGGATTTCAAGCCTTCTCGTTGATAGATGGCTGAGCTGCCGCCGGCGCCTTGCTGACCACCACCATGGCGGGGCGCAGCAGACGGCCATTGAGCAGGTAACCCTTCTGGAACACGTTCAGCACGCTGTTCGGCTCGACCTCGGCGTTTTCCTGCATGGCCATCGCCTGATGGTGCTCGGCGTTGAACGGCTGGCCGTGCGGGTCGATGGCTTCGAGGTTGTAGCGCTTGAGAGTGTCCTGGAACATCTTCAGGGTCAGCTCGACGCCTTCGCGGATCTTCTTGACCTGCTCGTCTTCGACGTTGGAGTGGGCCAGGGCCAGCTCCAGGCTGTCGATCACCGGCAGCAGGTCGCCGGCGAACTTCTCCAGGGCGAACTTGCGAGCCTTGTCGACTTCCAGTTCAGCGCGACGAACGCTGTTCTGCGCTTCTGCAGCGACGCGCAGGGATTGATCCTTGGCGGCGGCCAGCTGCTCCTCGAGCTCCAGAACGCGGGCGTCGGCAGTAGCTGCAACGGCCTCTTCGGGGTTCAGGTTCTTTTCATCCAGCTGTTCGTCAGCCATTGGGTATCTCCTCCGCAATTTCTGTTGTGCGAGCCAGGCTCGCCTTGTCTTGCCGGCTATATGGGGTCGGAAAAACCAGGTTCAAGGGCTGCGCGGGAAATCCACATTCATCAGCCGGGCATTGTCAGACCAGCAAAAAGCACTGTATAAATATCCAGACCACACCTTCGGGAGCCGCCCACATGCTGGTGCACCTGTCCATTCACAACTACGCCATCGTCGAACACCTCGACCTCGAACTCGCCCGCGGCATGTCCGTCATCACCGGCGAAACCGGGGCCGGCAAGTCGATCATGCTCGACGCCCTCGGCCTGGCGCTGGGCGATCGGGCCGACAGCGGCGTGGTACGCCCAGGCGCAGACAAGGCGGACATCCTCGCCACCTTCGACCTGGTGGACATCCCCGAGGCCCATGGCTGGCTCGCCGAACGCGACCTCGAAAGCGACGGCCCCTGCATCCTGCGCCGGGTGATCACCGCCGAAGGCCGCAGCCGCGGCTACATCAATGGCACGCCCTGCCCGCTCGGCGACCTCAAGGCCCTGGGCGAGCTGCTGATCGACATCCACAGCCAGCACGAGCATCAGTCCCTGCTCAAAACCGACACCCACCGCCGCCTGGTGGACGAGTATGCCGGCGCCATCGACCTGGCTCGCCAGGTACAGCTTGCAGCCAAGCGCTGGAACCAGACCCGCCAGGAGCTCGAGCGCCTGAGCAACTCCGGCGACGAGCAGCGCGCACGCCACCAACTGCTGAGCTACCAGCTCGAAGAACTGGACAACCTCGGGCTCGGCGAAAACGAGCTGGAGCTGCTGGAGCAGGAACACAAGAACCTGACCAACGCCGAGGCGCTGTTCGGCATCTGCCGCCAAGTTATCGACCAGTGCAGCGAAAGCGACTCGGGCAACGTACTCAGCGCCCTGACCGTCAGCCTCAACCGCCTCACGGCGGTCAGCAATGCCCCCAGGGCCCTGGGCGAGGCGGTCAACCTGATCGCCAGCGCACAAATCCAGGTGGAAGAAGCCGTCGGTGAACTGAACCGCTTCCTCGACAACTTCGATGCCGACCCGCTACGCCTGCAGGCACTCGAAGAGCGGCTCGACACTATCTATACCCTCGCCCGCAAGCACCGCGTGCACCCCACCGAGCTGCCGCAGCTGCAGCAGCGCCTGATGGAAGAGATCGAAGGCCTGAACGCCAGCGATGAATCGATCGAACGCCTGGGCGAAGAGCTGGCAGCCTTTGCCCAGCACTATAAAGAACGGGCCCGCGAACTGAGCGCCCTGCGCGAACAAGCCGCCAAACAGCTGGCCACCGCCGTAGAGCAGGAAATCCAACGCCTGGGCATGCCGGGCGGGCGCTTCTGCATCGCGCTTACCCCCTTCGACAATGGCGACCTCTCACCCCACGGGCTGGAGCAGATCGAGCTGCTGGTCAGCGCCAACCCGGGGCAGCCGCTCAAGGCCTTGGCCAAGGTAGCCTCGGGCGGTGAGCTGTCGCGTATCAGCCTGGCAATCCAGGTGATCACCGCACAGACCTCGCGCATCCCCACGCTGGTGTTCGACGAAGTGGACGTCGGCATCGGCGGCCCCACCGCCGAGATCGTCGGCCAGTTGCTGCGCCGCCTGGGCGAGCGCGGCCAGGTACTGACCGTGACCCACCTGCCGCAGGTAGCGGCGCAGGGGCATCACCACCTGTTCGTGCACAAGGTGCGCAACAGCGACACCACCCACACCGCCGTGGCCAGCCTGGCCAAGCGCGAGCGGGTCGAGGAAGTGGCGCGGATGCTCGGCGGCATCGACCTGACCAAAGAATCGTTGGCCCATGCACGCAAGATGGTGGTAACCAGCAAAACTTGAGGCCGCGCGAACCGTGGGAGCGGGCTTGCCCCGCGATAGCGCCAGCAAGAACAACATACAGTGCCGAGTTGACGTCATCGCGGGGCAAGCCCGCTCCCACGTCCCCTCAACCACTTTTTAGAAAGCACAAAGGCGACCCGAAGGTCGCCTTTGTCGTCAGTAACGAGCTAAATCGTTACTTCTTTTTACGCACATAGAGGACCAGGTTGTGGTCCACCAGCTCGAAGCCGTGCTCGGCAACGATCTCTTTCTGGCGCTTCTCGATTTCGGCATCGAAGAATTCAATGACTTCACCGCTGTCCACGTTGACCATGTGGTCGTGGTGCTTGCCATCCGCCAGTTCGAACACAGCATGGCCGCCATCGAAGTTGTGACGCTCCACCAGGCCAGCCGCTTCGAACTGAGTCAGCACGCGGTACACGGTCGCCAGGCCGACATCTTCGCCAGCTTCCATCAGTGCCTTGTAGACATCCTCCGCACTCATGTGACGCTGCTCGGCGGAGTCGAGCATCTGAAGAATCTTGACTCGAGGCAGGGTTACCTTGAGGCCCGCTTTGCGCAATTCGCTATTTTCAACCATGGTCAGCTTTCTCGCCGATGCTGCTTCGCAGCTTCTCTTAATACGGGTATGATCGGGGTTTACGTTGTCCAGCCAAGATAGTGGAAGTCGCCCACCGATGCAAAACACCAAGCTCTTGCTAACCAGCCTCACCCTAGTGGGACTGCTCGCACTCGCCGGTTGCTCGTTTCCCGGGGTTTACAAAATCGACATCCAGCAGGGCAATGTCGTCACGCAGGACATGATAGACCAATTACGCCCGGGAATGACCCGCCGGCAAGTAAGGTTTATCATGGGCAATCCGCTGATCCAGGACCCCTTCCACACCAATCGGTGGGACTACCTGTACAGCCTGCAGCCTGGTGGCGGTCAGCGCCAGCAAGAGCGCATGAGCATTTTCTTCAACGAAAGCGACCAACTGGTCAGCCTGGCCGGCGACTTCATGCCAGGCGTCAGCCGCGACCAGGAAATCCTCGGCGGCAGCGGCGATACCACGGTCAGCCCGGCGCACCAGCCAAGCCAGCAACCGGAAAAACCGGCCAAGCCAGGCTCGTTGGAAGAGACGCTGCAAAAAGAGATCGACACCATCGAGACCACCCCGGTCCCGACGCCAGCACCGCTGGACACCTCGCCGCAATAACCGCAGGCGACAACGAAAAAGCCCGGACATTGTCCGGGCTTTTTATTGGGCGACTGCCTGGCAAGCTTCAGTGACAGCCAACGCCTCAGGCATTCAGCTGCTTGGCACGCTCGCAGAACGCATCGACCATGGTATTGGCAGCCTGATTGAACAGCGGCCCCAAGGTTGCGCGCACCAACGCGCCGGCATAGTCGAACGACAGATCGAGGCTGATCTTGCAGGCCTTCTCGCCCAGCGGCTTGAACACCCACAAGCCATGCAGCTGGGAGAACGGCCCCTCTTCAAGGTTCATTTCGATCGACTGCCCCGGCACCAGCACATTGCGCGTGACGAAGTGCTGGCTGATGCCACCCTTGGCCACCTCCAGCCTGGCGCGCATGTGCGTGTCGCTGCTCTCGATCACCGTCGAGGCCGAGCACCAAGGCAAAAACGCCGGGTAGCTGGCCACATCGTTGACCAGGTCGTAGAGCGCCTGGGCAGGGTAAGGCAGCAGGGCGGAGCGTTGAATATGGGTAGTCATCCAGGCGTCACTTCCAAACGGGACGGCAGCGCTACATAGCGCCTCGAATACGATTCTGTTGATCAGAGCAAGGGCAGTATTGTCCGGGATTCACACAACAGGCTCAAGCGCACCTAAACCCCATAGCCGAGGACGCGGCGACTCCCTATAATGCCGCCCCTATGGCTAAGCAAAAGAAACATCCGACCGGGACCATCGCGCAAAACAAAAAGGCGCGACACGATTACTTCATCGAACACAAGTTCGAGGCCGGGCTGGTCCTGTCCGGTTGGGAAGTAAAGAGCCTGCGGGCCGGCAAGGCGCACCTGACCGACAGCTACGTGCTGCTCAAGGATGGCGAAGCCTGGCTGTTCGGCAGCCACATCACCCCGCTGACCACCGCCAGCACCCACGTCATCGCCGACCCTATCCGCACGCGCAAGCTGCTGCTGAACAAGCGCGAGCTTGAGCGCCTCGAAGCGGCCGTGGCGCAGAAGGGCTATACCTGCGTGGCGATGTCGCTGTACTGGAGCAAGCACCTGATCAAGTGCGAGATCGCACTCGGCAAGGGCAAGAAGGAATTCGACAAGCGCGACACCGTGCGCGAACGCGATTCCAACCGCGAGCTGCAGCGCACCATGCGCAACAAGGGCAAGGAAGAGTAATCCGCCTTTCGACCGCGGTGCCTGCTTCGCGGGTAAACCCGCTCCCACAGGTATGGCGCTGAATTCAGATTCGGCGCCATACCTGTGGGAGCGGGTTTACCCGCGAATGCCATCACACCGGCCTACCGCCCGCTGCGCCGCTCCGCCCGCGCCACCCGCTGGGCCTCTTCCTGCGCCTCTTCCAGCACCTCCTGCACATACAGAATGTGCCGGCTGGAAACCTCCCGCGCATCCTCGGCACGCCCCTCGACAATCGCCTCGTACAGCTCACGGTGCTGGCTGATCAACATGTCGCGCGTCTCGCTGCGCTGCTGGTACATGCCGCCGATATTGGTCACCACGTTGCGTTTGAGCAGGTCGAACAGCCCACGGATGGTATGCAGCAACACAGCATTGTGGCTGGCCTCGGCGATCGCCAGGTGGAACCGCGCATCGGCCGCACCCTCCTCTGCCCGATCGACTTCACCGACCCGGTTATAGCAATCCTGCAAGGCATCGAATGCCACCTTCAGCCGCTCACGATCAGGCCCCGTGGCACGCTGCGCCGCGTAATAAGCGCATGAAGCCTCCAACGTGTGGCGGAACTCCAACAGGTCACGCTGCGCCTCGGGGCTGCCTTCGAGCAGCTTCAGCAAAGGGTCGCTGAAGGTCGAACCCAGCGACTCGGCCACATAGTTGCCACCGCCCTGGCGACTGACCAGCAACCCCTTGGCCACAAGCTTCTGGATCGCCTCGCGCAACGACGGGCGGGACACGCCGAACTGCTCGGCCAGCGCGCGCTCGGCCGGCAGCCGCTGCCCCGAAGTCAGCGTGCCTTCCAGAATCATCCCTTCCAACCGATCGACGATGTCGTCGGACAGGCGCCGTTGGCGGACCTGATCAAAAACCATCTACATGCTCTCCACAAACCCCGGCGTGCGGATCCCGGGGGCGCCTATTCTGCGCCTATCCGGCCTGTGCCGACACCATCAGCCGGCGATTTTAGCCACCCATCAGGCGCCCGCTCATCGGCATCCGACCAAAGTTTTGCACGGGACAAATTGACACACCCGCAATGGCGCTTTTAACCTAGCGACCAGCCATTGTAAATTGGTCTTACCAATTATCCAATGCCAGTGCCTTACCAACAAAAATTAGGGGCCACCCCATATGCAAACCTGGCAACAACTCTATAGCCCGCTTGGTAGTCTTGGTCTGTCCGCACTGGCGGCGGTCATCCCTATCGTATTCTTCTTCCTTGCCCTCGCCGTGTTCCGCCTCAAAGGCCACGTCGCCGGCAGCATCACCCTCGCGCTGTCGATCCTGGTGGCGATCTTCGCCTTCCAGATGCCTGTCGACATGGCCTTCGCCGCCGCGGGTTATGGCTTCCTCTACGGCCTCTGGCCGATTGCCTGGATCATCGTTGCCGCGGTGTTCCTCTACAAACTCACGGTCAAGAGCGGCCAGTTCGAAGTGATCCGCAGCTCGGTGCTGTCGATCACCGACGACCAGCGCCTGCAAGTGCTGCTGATCGGCTTCTGCTTCGGTGCCTTCCTCGAAGGCGCCGCCGGCTTCGGCGCCCCCGTGGCCATCACTGCCGCGCTGCTGGTGGGCCTGGGCTTCAACCCGCTGTACGCCGCCGGCCTGTGCCTGATCGCCAACACCGCCCCGGTGGCCTTCGGCGCCCTCGGCATCCCGATCATCGTCGCCGGCCAAGTGACCGGCATCGACGCCTTCCACATCGGCGCCATGACCGGCCGCCAGCTGCCGCTGCTGTCGCTGTTCGTGCCGTTCTGGCTGGTGTTCATGATGGACGGCCTGCGCGGCGTGAAGGAAACCTGGCCTGCCGCCCTGGTAGCCGGCCTGAGCTTCGCCGTCACCCAGTACTTCACCTCCAACTTCATCGGCCCAGAGCTGCCCGACATCACCTCGGCCCTGGCCAGCCTGATCGCCCTGACCCTGTTCCTCAAGGTCTGGCAGCCCAAGCGCTCGTTCAGCGAAGCCAAGGGCAGCGTCGGCGCCGCCGTGGTGCAGTCGAGCGGCAGCCAGCCGAGCCCATACAGCTTCGGCGAGATCTTCAAGGCCTGGTCGCCGTTCCTGATCCTCACCGTGCTGGTGACCATCTGGACCCTCAAACCATTCAAGGCGGCGTTCGCCCCGGGCGGCGCGATGTACAACTTCGTGTTCAACTTCGCCATCCCGCACCTCGACCAACTGGTGATCAAGACCGCGCCGATCGTCGCCGCGCCCACCGCCATGCCCGCGGTATTCAAGCTCGACCCGATCTCCGCCACCGGCACCGCGATCTTCCTCTCCGCGCTGATCTCCATGGCCGTGCTGAAGATCAACTTCAAAACTGGTCTGACCACTTTCAAAGAGACCTTCTGGGAGCTGCGCTGGCCGATCCTGTCCATCGGCATGGTGCTGGCCTTCGCCTTCGTCACCAACTACTCGGGCATGTCTTCGACCATGGCCCTGGTACTGGCCGGCACCGGCGCCGCGTTCCCGTTCTTCTCGCCGTTCCTCGGCTGGCTGGGCGTGTTCCTGACCGGCTCCGACACCTCGTCCAACGCCCTGTTCAGCTCGCTGCAGGCCACCACCGCGCACCAGATCGGCGTCAACGACACCCTGTTGGTAGCCGCCAACACCAGCGGCGGCGTGACCGGCAAGATGATCTCGCCGCAGTCGATCGCCGTGGCCTGCGCCGCCACTGGCCTTGTGGGCAAGGAATCCGACCTGTTCCGCTTCACCGTCAAGCACAGCCTGTTCTTCGCCACCATCGTCGGCCTGATCACCCTGGTCCAGGCCTACTGGCTGACCGGCATGCTGGTTCATCACTAAAGTGAAAGGGGCCGGGCGCGCCGCTGCGCCCGGCATCTCCTTCAACCCACGCTGCGAGAATCCATGATCATTTCCGCCTCCACCGACTATCGCGCCGCGGCCCAACGCAAGCTGCCCCCCTTCCTGTTCCACTACGCCGATGGCGGCGCCTACGCCGAACACACGCTGCGCCACAACGTCTCGGACCTGGCCAGCATCGCCCTGCGCCAGCGCGTGCTGAACAACATGTCCGAGCTCAGCCTCGAGACCAAGCTGTTCAACGAAACCCTGAGCATGCCCGTGGCCCTGGCCCCCGTCGGCCTCACCGGCATGTACGCCCGCCGCGGCGAAGTGCAGGCCGCCCGCGCCGCCGCCGCCCACGGCATCCCCTTCACCATGTCCACCGTGTCGGTGTGCCCGATCGAAGAAGTGGCCCCGGCCATCAACCGGCCCATGTGGTTCCAGCTGTACGTGCTCAAGGACCGCGGCTTCATGCGCAACGCCCTGGAGCGCGCCAAGGCCGCCGGCGTGCAAACCCTGGTGTTCACCGTCGACATGCCCGTGCCCGGCGCCCGCTACCGCGACGCCCACTCCGGCATGAGCGGCGCCAACGGCCCGCTGCGCCGTGTGCTGCAAGCCATGACCCACCCGCAATGGGCGTGGGACGTCGGCGTGATGGGCCGCCCCCACGACCTGGGCAACATCTCCGCCTACCGTGGCAACCCCACCGGCCTTGCCGACTACATCGGCTGGCTGGGTAACAACTTCGACCCGTCCATCTCCTGGAAAGACCTGGAGTGGATCCGCGAATTCTGGGACGGCCCGATGATCATCAAGGGCATCCTCGACGCCGATGACGCCCGCGACGCAGTCAAGTTCGGCGCCGACGGCATCGTCGTCTCCAACCACGGCGGCCGCCAGCTCGACGGCGTGCTGTCCAGCGCCCGCGCCCTGCCGGCCATCGCCGACGCGGTGAAGGGCGATATCAAGATCCTCGCCGACTCCGGCATCCGCAGCGGCCTCGACGTGGTGCGCATGATCGCCCTGGGCGCCGACACCGTGCTGATCGGCCGCGCCTTCCTCTATGCCCTGGCTACCCACGGCGAGGCCGGGGTGAAGAACCTGCTGGAGCTGTTCGAGAAGGAAATGCGCGTGGCCATGGTGCTGACCGGCGCCAAGTCCATCAGCGAGATCACCCGCGACTCGCTGGTCCGCGAACTGGGCGCCTGAGCGCCCGCTACCGCCTGAAAACCCGGGGCACGCCGCGCGCCAGACGCCGCGGCCCCGCGAGGAGACTGCATGAGCCTGCCCGCCGCGTTCCTGCGTGATGCCGAGCGCCTGATCCCCGCCGAACGCCGCTTCGACGACCCCACCTCGACCCTGGCCTTCGGCACCGACGCCAGCTTCTACCGGCTGATCCCCAAGCTGGTGGTGCGCGTGGAGTCCGAAGACGAAGTGGTCGGCCTGCTTCAGCTGGCCCAGCGCGAGCGCGTGCCGGTCACCTTCCGCGCTGCCGGTACCAGCCTGTCTGGCCAGGCCATCAGCGACTCGGTGCTGATCGTGCTCGGCGACAGCTGGAACGGCCGCGAGATTCGCGGCCAAGGCGAGCAGATCCGCCTGCAACCCGGCGTCATCGGCGCCCAGGCCAACGCCTGGCTGGCCCCTTACGGGCGCAAGATCGGCCCCGACCCAGCCTCGATCAACGCCTGCAAGATCGGCGGCATCGTCGCCAATAACGCCAGCGGCATGTGCTGCGGCACCGCGCAGAACACCTACCACACCCTGGCCGGCCTGCGCCTGGTGCTGGCCGACGGCACCCGCCTGGACAGCGAAGACCCGGCCAGCGTCGCCGCCTTCGAACAGAGCCACGCCAGCCTGCTCGACGAACTCGCCCGCCTGGCCCGCGAGACCCGCGCCAACACCGAACTGGCCGACCGCATCCGGCACAAGTACCGGCTGAAAAACACGACCGGTCTGTCGCTCAACGCACTGGTGGACTACGACCAGCCACTGGATATCCTCCAGCACCTGCTGGTCGGTTCCGAAGGCACCCTCGGCTTCATCAGCGCCGTCACCTACGACACCGTGCCCGACCACCCGCACAAGGCCAGCGCCCTGCTGGTGTTCCCCACCGTGGAAAGCTGCTGCCGCGCCGTGACCGTGCTCAAGCGCCAGCCGGTGTCCGCCGTCGAACTGCTCGACCGCCGCAGCCTGCGTTCGGTGCAGGAGATGCCGGGCATGCCGGCGTGGGTAAAGGACCTCTCGGCCAACGCCTGCGCCCTGCTGATCGAGTGCCGGGCCGCCAGCCAGAGCCTGCTGCACGAGCAACTGCAACAGGTGATGGCGTCGATTGCCGACTACCCACTGGAACAGAAGGTCGATTTCAGCGAAAACCCAGCGGTGTACAACCAGCTGTGGAAGATCCGCAAGGACACCTTCCCCGCCGTCGGCGCCGTGCGCCAGACCGGCACCACCGTGATCATCGAAGACGTCACCTTCCCCATCGAGCAACTGGCCGAGGGCGTCAACCGCCTGATCCAGCTGTTCGACAAGCACCGCTACGACGAGGCGATCATTTTCGGCCACGCCCTGGAAGGCAACCTGCACTTCGTCTTCACCCAGGGCTTCAACAGCGCCGAGGAAGTGGCCCGCTACCAGGCCTTCATGGACGACGTGGCGCAACTGGTGGCGGTGGAGTTCGGCGGCTCGCTCAAGGCCGAGCACGGCACCGGGCGCAACATGGCGCCCTTCGTCGAGCTGGAATGGGGCAAGGACGCTTACCAGCTGATGTGGCAGCTCAAGCGCCTGCTCGACCCCAACGGCATCCTCAACCCCGACGTGGTGCTGAGCGAAGACCCGGACATCCACTTGAAGAACCTCAAGCCGCTGCCGGCCGCCGACGAGATCGTCGACAAGTGCATCGAGTGCGGTTTCTGCGAACCGGTGTGCCCGTCCAAAGGCCTCACCCTCAGCCCCCGCCAGCGCATCGTCATGTGGCGCGACATCCAGGCGAAGAAGCGCGCCGGCGTCGACACCCGCGAGCTGCTGCACACTTACCAGTACCAGGGCATCGACACTTGCGCCGCCACTGGCCTGTGCGCCCAGCGCTGCCCGGTGGGCATCAACACCGGCGACCTGGTGAAGAAGCTGCGCGGCCAGGCTGCCGAGCACGTCAAGGCCGCCGACTGGCTGGCCGAGCACTTCCACACCACCCTGCGCGGCGCCCGCCTGACCCTGGCCGCCGCCAACGGCGCCCGCAAGCTGCTGGGCGCGCCACGCATGGCCCGCCTCAGCGCCAGCCTGAGCAAAGCCAGCAAAGGCCGCCTGCCGCAGTGGACCCCGGCCATGCCGCAGCCCCTGCGCGCCATCGCGCTCAACGCACCGAGCAACGATGCCCGCCCCCGCGTGGTCTACCTGGCCGCCTGCGTCTCCCGCGTGATGGGCCCCGCCTATGCCGACCGCGAACAAAGCTCGCTGCTGGACAAGACCCGCGCCCTGCTGGAAAAGGCCGGTTACCAGGTGGTGTTCCCCGACAACGCCGACAGCCTGTGCTGCGGCCAGCCGTTCGCCTCCAAGGGCTACCCCGAGCAGGCCGAGCACAAACGCCAGGAGCTGATCACCGCCCTGCTGCACGCCAGCCGCGGCGGCCTCGACCCGATCTACTGCGACACCAGCCCCTGTACCCTGCGCCTGGTGCAGGACCTGGGTGAAACACGGCTGGACCTTTATGACCCGGTGCGGTTTATCCGTACCCATCTGGTCAACAAGCTGGAGTTCACGCCCCAGGACGAACCGGTGGCCGTGCATGTGACCTGTAGCACCCAGCATTTGGGCGAGAGCCAGGCGCTGATCGATTTGGCGCGGCGCTGCAGCAAGAATGTGGTTATTCCTGAAGGTATTCACTGCTGTGGGTTTGCTGGCGACAAGGGATTCACCACGCCCGAGCTCAATGCCCACTCGCTGCGTACGCTCAAGGATGCGGTGCAGTATTGCAGTGAAGGGATTTCTACCAGCCGCACCTGTGAAATTGGGCTGTCGAGCCATAGTGGGATCGACTATCACGGGTTGGTGTATCTGGTGGATCGGGTGACACGGGCGCGGGCGGTCTGATTGTTGGTGGGGATTGCGTCAGGGCATGCAGGTGCCTGGCTGTAGGTTGCATCAAGGCATGCAGGTGCTCGCCACAGCTCTTGCAGCGCCTATGAGATCGAGCGCCGCCCGCACGGCGCATCGCTGGCAAGCCAGCTCCCACATCTGTTTCGGGCCAGTTACTTCTGTTGTTTCATCGCTGTACGCCTTGTTGGTTCGACTCGATATTGAGGTGGGCACCACTGGCGCCTCGCCTGACTCAAGACATGCACCAAGGCGGGCAGCGGTACCTTCACAGGCATAATTGGCCCGAAACAAATGTGGGAGCTGGCTTGCCAGCGATGCGCCGCGCGGGCGGCGCTCGATCTCATAGGCGCCACAAGAGCTGTGGCAGGCACCTGTATGCCCTGATGCAATCACCAGCCTGGCACCTGTTTGCCCTCACGCGGTAGCCAGCCAGGAGCACCAAGGGCATACCACTCACCCCGTAAGACATTTCCGAACCTGCAACCAAATGCTTCTGCCCAAAAGGCTTGGGAACTATCCTACGCACCTGCCGGAAGTTGCTGCGTTGTCGGGGAAATCCCTCAGGGCTAACTTCACCCAGTCGCCACATTTGGTGACCGGGTGTGAGAACCCGACGCGAAAAGTCTACGGCAACTCTGTTATGGCAGCCGTGCCCGGGCAGACTTCGGTCTGGCCGAGGTTCACTTCCGCGTCGGTTTCTCACCCCGTGTACGGCTGCCACCCCTCGTCCCGTGAGAAAGGCATGGACGGCAGCTTCCATGAACTACGCGGAAGTGTTAACCATGAAAAAGATCGTCCCCGACCCACCCCGTTTCTTCCCTTACCTGTCCATCTCCCCCGACCTCACCCCCGAAGCCGCCCGCGCCGAAGCCACCTCCCTGATGGCCTGCCTGCGCGAAGTCCTCGACATGTACTTCGACACCAACAGCGAAGAACAGCGCCATACCCTGCTGAACACCTGCATCTACCTCAACCAGTTGCTCTACCCCCTGATCCGCCACGAAACAGGAGCGCAGCCATGACCGAGCCCACCAACCACTGGACCACCTCAGGCACCACCACCTGCCTGGAGCTTTACCGCATCCAGCCCGGCATCCCCTTCCAGCATGCCTTCAGCGAACTCTCGGTATTGCTAGGCTGCATCCGCCACCTCACCTGCGAAGCCGAAATGGAAGGCGACCTGATCGCCGGCGGCACCGCCCGCATCCTCAGCGCCATGGCCAAGGCCCTGATCGACGACATGGAAATCGGCATGGGTCACTGACCCCACAGCCAACGCCGGCCCCTGTGGGAGCCGGCTTGCCGGCGATGCGAGGGCAAAGCCCTCGCCCCCAACCCGATTGAACCCTCACCAATCCCCGGCAGTCCACCCAACAGGCCCACCTTCCCGAGGCCTCACGAGGAGACACCCATGAAAGGTACTGCGCTATCCGCCCTGTTCGCGGCCGCCACCCTGCTGGCCTCGCCCGTATTCGCCGCCGATGACCTGTGCGCCCTCAACCTGCAGAAGATCGACGACGCCATGGCCACCGCCGGCGCCACCTCCGAAGGCATGGACAAAGCCGTCACCGAACACGTCGACAAAGCCAAGGCCGCCCAGGCCTCGGGCGATACCAAGGAATGCATCGCCATCACCAGCAAGGTGCTAGAACGCCTGGAAAAAACCGAAAAAGGCGGCGGTGGTGCCAGCGGCAGCGGTGCCTGAGCCCTGCGCAGGGCGGCGACAGTCGACGCCGCCCGCTCAAGGGCGTATACTCCGTCCTACGTGCCGAAAGGTACGGTCAGCTAGAGCTGAGTGTGGGGCCGATTAGGATTCGACGCCGGTAGCGAAACTCTAGGTGCATGCCGAGTTGGTAACAGAACTCGTAAATCCACTGTTGCAACTTTCTATAGTTGCCAATGACGAAAACTACGAGGGCTACGCTCTCGCTGCGTAAGCAGCTGAGCCCGCTCTCCTGGTAGCTTCGGCTCCAGCAATCATCAGGGGATGCCTGTAAACCCGAAATGATTGTCATACAGAACAGGATCGTCGTGCAGCACGTTGGGGGCGAAGCGACTAAAACTTACCCAACTCATCCAAAGCACCCTGCCCGTCGGGCGGCTGCGGATTAAATCAGTAGACACGGCTAAGCATGTAGTACCGACAGCGGAGTACTGGCGGACGGGGGTTCAAATCCCCCCGGCTCCACCAAATTTACATCTAAAGACGTCCACGGACGTCTTTTTTTTTGCCTGAAAGCCAGTAAGTACGCGGCTTTCTACGCCATCGGCGTCCACGGACGTCCATGAGCAGCTACACCTTTTGGCATTCCAAATGGCATTCCAAGCCCGTAGGTGCTAATTTTTGGAATGCCATAATCAAGTCTGGAATGCCAATGTGCGCACAAGCTACCCGCCTCTCTGAACTCAAAGTCAAATCTGCCAAGCCTGCTGAAAAGGACTACGTCCTATTTGATGGCGGCGGACTTCAAATGCGAGTGAGAAGCAATGGCTCTAAGCTGTGGAACTTCAACTATCGACACCCTGTGACGAAGAAGCGGATCAACATGGGACTAGGAACCTTCCCTGAAGTCTCGTTAGCGCAAGCACGCAAGGGTTCCGTTGAAGCGAGGGAAGCACTTGCCCACGGCATCGACCCTAAAGAGAAACGGGATGCTGTGCTGCAAGCTAAACAAGCTGCGACTGAGCACACATTCCAGAATGTGGCGACGTCCTGGTATGAGCTGAAGAAAGATGCTGTGACGCCGGCCTACGCTGAGGACATCTGGCGCTCACTAACGTTGCACGTATTCCCGGATTTGGGCTCCACACCGATCTCAGCCATCAGCGCACCGCAAGTCATCAACCTGCTCCGGCCACTCGAAACCAAGGGCAGCCTTGAAACCGTGAAGCGGCTGACGCAGAGGCTCAACGAAATCATGACCTACGGGGTCAACTCGGGACTGATCCACGCGAACCCGCTCAGCGGTATCCGCTCCGTCTTCAAGAAACCGAAAACGAAAAATATGGCGGCACTGCCCCCCGATGAGCTGAAAGAGCTCATGGTGGCAATTGCCAATGCCAGCATCAAAAGAACAACCCGCTGCCTAATCGAATGGCAGCTCCACACCATGACCCGGCCAGTCGAGGCAGCAACCACCTGCTGGGCAGATATCGACATCGAGAAGAAGATCTGGACGATCCCTGCGGAGCGTATGAAGAAGCGCCGCACGCACATTGTCCCGCTTACAGAGCAGGCTCTCGCGCTCCTGGAAGCGATCAAACCCTACAGCGGACATCGGGAGTATGTGTTCCCCGCAGACCGGAACCCCCGCACCCACTGCAACAGCCAGACTGCCAACATGGCGCTGAAGCGAATGGGCTTCGAGGGGCGTCTGGTCAGCCACGGCATGCGCTCGATGGCCAGCACCATCCTCAACGAGCATGGCTGGGATCCCGAATTAATCGAGGTAGCACTTGCCCACGTCGATAAGGACGAGGTTCGCAGCGCCTACAACCGTGCGGACTACATCGAACGGAGACGCCCAATGATGGCCTGGTGGAGTGAGCACATCCAGGAATCAGCGACGGGCAATCTATCGGTGTCAGCTATCCAGGAGAATCGGGACAGAAAAGTCGTTTTGATACGCTGACCATCAAACTGCCCCAAAGTAACCGGTCGCAACAGGCTACAAAAGGCCAGAAGCGGTCAATTTAGGGCGATTGGTTTCGGCTGTGAATCAGCCGATCAATGCAACTCATAAGCTAAACCTGACTGCCGGTGTCACATAGTTATCGATGAGCCTACCCTATGGCTGTGGAGGTTAAGGTGATGCCCGCCAGCAATAGCATGAACATTAATTAGCGTTTCCCTGGCTGGACCAAGTCGACCATACGACCGACCATGACCTCAATGCTTGCCCGAATCTGCCGTTGATGGTCGTCGTCGATCAACGAAGGATCCATGACCTCTTCGAGTTTCTCGAAGGCTTTCAGAACCGGCGTGAGGACACTGTCGACCTGGTTCAATCGCTGGAGCTCAGGCGCCGTTTGTGCTTTGACTTTTTCGAGGTCTGCCTGAGCTTTCTGCACTTCTTTTTCAGCTAACTTGACGCGTTGCTTCCACTCAGTAGACGTTTTTTTCAATTCGACAGCTGATTGCAGCACACCAACCAGGTCGCGAAGCAGCCCAATGCCTTCAGTCAGCACTTGGGCGCGATCTCCACTAAACGCGGTTTCACGCTTGATTTGCTCCTGCAATGTTTTTTCCTTGGCAAGGTCAAGGGCATCGCTCGACTTGCTGACCGCGCTGGGTTTGGCGAGGCTGGCCGGCAGTTTGAATCGCTCATTGGACATGGCTAAGACTCCGTTCAATTAACACTGGTATTGAAATATTCCACACTGCGGCGCAGCCCTTGGTCTGCTTCCATCAAACGCTCAAACGCCGAGTCAAATGACCGAGCATCTGGCAAATCGCTGCTCCTTATCAACGACAACTCATCCAAACAATGACGTGTCAGTTGCACGCATTGAAGCGTCATCCGTCCCACCACCTGGCGAACTTTTGCTGCTTGTTCCATTTCTTTTCGAGCCAGGTCAATGTCTTGGGCCAGCGCTGCACGCTCAAGCTCGAGACGCTTTTCTTCTTGGGGAATCAAAGCTTTTAGACCGTCTCGGTGCGCACGGGCTTGGCGCAATTTCAAGTAAGAGTCGATAGCTCCCAATACTGCGGATGCTGCTTCGATGCTCATCAAAACCGGATTGGCACCGGCCGAGGCTTTTTTCAGGCCCTCTTTAATGCCATGTCGGCTGGCGGCGGAGATGAAGGTCTTTGTAAAGTAGAACGCATGCCTTGGTATCTGAGTGCTCATAATTTTTCCATTTCAAAGCTGTACCCAACACCATGTACCAGTGCCTGCCTTTGCCACACGCTGGGCGATGTCAGGAGACATGTGTTGAGTGAAGTCCTCCTCACACACGTCAGCCTCTTGGGCTTTGATGCGACCATTCCGTGGCGCCCATACGGTGCGGGTTGCGGGCTCCCAGAAGAGTGGTTGCCCTGCTTCCAGATAACGAACCATAAGCAACGCGTCGCACCCTTTCTCTCTGGGCGCAGGCCTGAACGGTGGTTTTCCAACTGGTTGAAAGTTTTTCCACAGGCCTGCAAGCACCCAATGCAACGGCACATCAAGTTCCAGGGCTCTCCAGTTTGGGGTTTGAGACAAGAACACGCGAACGTGGGGATTTCGGAGCATGGCAGTCAGTTGCTCGCCTTGCGCCTCGCTGATTTGAGCGCGCATCAGCAAATTATCCGGCAGTTCGCTGCCCCTTAAACGCATGAAGCGCTTCTGCTGTTTATGGCTGAATACGGGCGCTGGAAGATGGCGAGGGTATGTTTGAGCCACTGCATGATTTGGGTGAATTTGCTGATCGGCAGGTGCTGCGCTTGCAAACAATCCACCGACGCCAGCGTCATTGAGCAGTTTTGAGGTGGCCACGCCTGCCAACAATCGTTCGCCCGAGCGCCTGATGATTTGTCCCTCTACCAGGTCTTCCTCGACAAGCAACTCAACGATGTCTTGGACTGAAATCAACGGCAAGCCAGTCAGCTCGGCAATTTCATTGACGTTCAATTGTTGACCCAGTGCTTCAAGGACAAAAAGCCCTACGGCATCACAACGTCGGGGCACCCGGGCAAATGTGCGCACCTGAAATTCCATCGCTTTAAAATACAACGAGATGCACGGTGACTCTGGTCGCAGCGAGCAAGCCTTGATGCTTGCGGTAACACGCCCCTTGCGGGCACGTTTGTCAGTGAGCCAATTCTCCTCAAGCAGAAGATTGCTGATCTGCACGTTGTGCTCTTGAGCGATATTCAGAGCTTCAGAAGGATGATCAATCCAGCTCCAACTGATCTCGGCCAATGGTACCCAGAGGCGCAGTTGCCCGGCCATCAGCCAGGCGCCTCGATCATCAAAACGCTCTACCTGCGCCTTCACGATAGTGCCTGGTTGCAGATTGCTCAAAGCATTGCGTAGCCGAGCCTCAGCTAGCGCATGGACACTCCCCTTCCAGCCCTTTTCATCAAGGCTGGTTAATACGAACTCCAGGTGGTCGCCCACGCTAAATAGGCTTACTGGGTTTTCGACCTTGGCGTTTGTGCTCAACAATTCATGCTGAGGAATCAAGACAGATGTGTCCTGATACTTTACGAGCACAGATTTTGGCAAAATTTTTACCACGCTGCCTGCGACAATCCTTCCGCAATTTTCTCGACCCATCGGCGCACTCGTTTCTCTCGCTGGACGAGAGGCCGTAGCCGTCCGACTCGAGCGCTCCGACCGAGAATTACGTTCTGAAGGAGAAGGCTCAAGCACGCTCAGCAGGCGTGAAAGAAAATCAAGCAATCCAGCATCTCCATCCATTGATAGGCTGTTTAATAGCGCCGTTAACATCATGTTTAGGACTGCCCATGAGTGTTTTGCACTCAGGCTTTTTGGGGGCCATGGCAATACCACCGGCCAAGATTGGGTTGTGCCTAGTGGGTTGCAGTAAAACGTAAAGACAGTCGCACACTACATGGAGCACCACTGGCTTGGCACGACGATAATCTTATCCCCCTCCTCCCTGCAGAATCCGCGAATTCGCTAAAGTCCTTACGATGGAGGCTTTATGCCACGCCCAACCCCATTGGAAGGTAATACCTCAGGTGCCGAACGGCAAGAGGGTGGCTAGGCCGAGTACTCGCTATGAGCCGCAATGAAATAAACGTAAGGAAGTGACGCGCCCGCCAGCAGCGTCGCCACCTCACAGCCTCAAAAAATGCAGTACCTACCTAGCCACAAGAAGGAGCAAGTGCTCGGAATAGTCACCCGTATTGGTTGTTTGCAGCTCTTCGTGACAGACAGCTATCGGCTAAGGCCCCCTAGATCAGACGTCCAGTTTTGGCCGACTGTTGCCCGTTATGCCATTGGTTTCGCTGCTGAAAGCGGCCATTCGATTCGAGAAAATCTCAATCACACATTACCGCAATGACATCACCACCCTGGAGGTTCGTCCCATGTCATTGCAGTGCCCCAAATGTCACTCCCCAAAAGTCGCTTCCTTCCATCACGCCATGAAAGTCGGCGCGACCATCGGCACCGTGGGCGGTGTTGCGCGTGGCGTCAGCGCGGCTCTAGCTGGTGGCCAGACCGGCGCAGCCATCGGCGCTATCGCCGGACCGGTCGGCATTACCCTCGGCTCCGTATCGGGTGCCATCCTCAGCGGTCTGGCCGGCGGTGTCGGTGGCTGTGCACTCGGCGCTCAGCTCGGTGAATCACTCGACCGCCACGTCCTGGCCCACAACCTCTGCCTGCTCTGTGGTCATCGCTTCAACCTGCCGGCCTGATTGGCCCTCTCTCCTTCCATTTATTCGTCCGGTCACAGCGCTTTATGCCGGCCTGCACTCAAAGGAATCACTCACATGGCACATCTCATCGAAACCATGGCCTACGCTGGCGCTACCCCGTGGCATGGCCTGGGCAATCAGCTCACTCAGAAGCAACCTATCGAAGTCTGGCAACGCGAAGCTGGTATGGACTGGCAGATTCAGGAAAGCCCCGTGCATTTCAAATCGGATGCCGTCGGCCACCTGGGCGCGATCCACTCCTTCCCCGAGCAAAAGGTGCTCTACCGCTCCGACAGCAAAGCGCCGCTGTCGGTGGTCTCTCAGCGCTACCACACGGTGCAGCCCCGAGAGGTACTCGAATTTTATCGTGACCTCACAGAGGTCTCCGGCTATGAATTGGAAACGGCCGGCGTACTCAAGGGCGGACGCAAGTTCTGGGCGCTGGCGCGTACCGGGCAAGTCGTGGCGCTCAAGGGCAACAACCAAGTGAATGGCTATCTGCTGCTGGCGACCTCCTGCGACGGCACCCTGGCCACCACCGCCACGCCAACTACCGTGCGGGTGGTCTGCAACAACACCCTGACCATCGCCCTGGACGGCACCAGCCGAGCGATCAAGGTGCCGCACAACACCCGCTTCGACCCCAAGGCGGTAAAGAAGCAACTCGGTATCGCCGTCTCGCAATGGGACGACTTCATGTACCGCATGCGCGCGCTGGCCGAGCGCCGAGTGCAGTGGCATGAGGCGCTGGGCTTCTTTATGAACGTGCTGTGCGAGACCAGCCCGACCGGTGCTCTGCCGGAGCAACTGCCCAACGAGCGTGCCCTGGGCAAGGTCCAGGAACTGTACGAAGGCCATGGTCGCGGTAGCCAGCTGGACTCGGCACGCGGCACCGCCTGGGGCTTGCTCAATGCCGTGACCGAGTTTGTCGACCACGAACGCCGCGCGCGTAGCAACGAGTACCGCATGGACTCGGCCTGGTTCGGCCAGGGCGCGCAGATCAAGCAACGCGCCTTGGATGCCGCGCTGCAGCTCGCCGCTTAACTCTCACTTACCTCTTCCCTCGCGCCCGGTCAACGGTGAGACCTGCAAGCGCATCACCCAAGACGGTATGCAGTCGCTGCCCTGCCCTTCGCCGGATGCCTGCCCATTGGCCAAGGGTAATGCCTGCAGGCCCTACGGACGGCTGAACGTGGTCATTGGCGATGAGGATCCGCTCGGTAGCTTTGTGTTTCGCACCACTGGCTTCAACAGCATCCGCACCCTCGCCGCCCGGCTGCATTACCTCCAGGCCATCTCGGGCAACCGCCTGGCGTGCCTGCCGCTGGAACTGCGCCTGCGTGGTAAGTCCACCCGCCAGAGCCATGGGACGCCGATCTTCTACGTCGACCTGACGGTACGCAGTGGTTTGGACATGGCCGAGGCGCTGCAGGCCGCCAACGAGCTCGATGCGCAGCGGCAAGCAACAAGCTTCGATCAAGCCGCGCTGGATGAAGCCGCGCAGCGTGGCTTCGCCAATGGCGCGTTCGAGGACAGCGAGGAAGACGCCAGCACCATCGTCGAGGAGTTCTACCCCGTCGAGGAAAGCCAATCCCCAGCCGCCAACCCTCCCCAGCGATCTGCGAAAAACAGCCTGGCCGAGAGGCTGGAGGCGCAAGCCAAGCGCCATACCCCATGGATTGATCACCACCAAGGAGCAGACCATGCGACTGCACAAGCTGAAAGCCAGTGACTCGACCGGCACCTACCTGGTCGAGTCGCCGGTCACCGAAACCGAAATTCTATTGATGGCCCAGCAGTTGGCGAATCTGCGTCTGCGCCGGGGGCGAGTACTGACCTCACCAAAGGAAGTGTTCAGCCACCTGCAGGCGCTGCTGAGCAATTACGAGCATGAAGTCTTTGCCCTTCTCCACCTTGATAGCCGACATCGAGTTATCGCCTTCCAGGAAATTTTCAGGGGCACGCTCGACGGCGCCAGCGTTTATCCACGCGAGGTTGTTAAGGCAGCCCTGGAGCACAACGCCGCCGCCATAGTCTTGGTGCACAACCATCCCTCTGGCGACCCTGAACCCAGCCAGGCGGACCGCAACCTGACCCACAAACTGAAGGAGGCACTGAACCTGGTCGGAGTGCGGACGCTGGACCACATCATCGTGGGCCGCGAAGGCAGTGTGTCATTGACCGAGCTGGGCTACCTGTGAGGAATACGAAAATGAAGCTACTGCGTGTCTTTGCTGCAGTTTTCATTTTCGCAGGCATCCTTGCAGGCTGCCTGGCGCTTATGCTGCTGGTGATTCTGATGGTGCGCTTTCCGCCACTGCTCTTCGTCGTGTTGCTGGCGTGTTGGATGCTAAGCTGGTTGCAGCGGGGCTAATTCGATAGGCACATGTTCAGGTAGAGTCGCTTGTCTGCGACTCTACCTGAACAGATCCGGGGATGTTCTTTTTTTACCAGTCAGGCAGAATCCAGCGCCCAGCTGAACTATAGACAAGCACTGATGAAACTACTCAACACCTACGACGACCGGGACGAAGCCGAAGCTGCTGCCGAAATGCTTAGTGGGGACAAACGCTTGGCCAGCGAACGCGACGCCACCGTGGTCATCTACAACCTCTTCGGCATTCCCAGTTGGGGCAACTTCCACCGTCTGGGCATGTACAACCTGGACGAACTGAAGAGACTGCTGGAGCGCCGTCCCACATGGCAGCCCGCCGATCAAGCTCAGCATGTCGAGATCCTCTCTACGCTAAATACCGTGGCGAAGAACTACGAAATCAAGTTGCCAGAGCACTGGCTGTGACTGCCCGAACAAAGCTCTCAACGAGAACTCCGCTCGACAGCCCGCAGTCACCCCTTCGCCTTGAAGATATCGACCTTAGTCTCCAGGCAGCGCCGCAGAGTCAGGTCGTTCGCTCCAATGCCAAACCAGCTGTCCGGCTTCTGAAAGAAGTCAAGGCCACGGCCGATCTTGATCACCCAGCCAGTGTCGATGCGGATCTCGCGGTCGTGCAGGTTCTCGTTGATCCTGACCTCCAGAGCGATATCCATCTCTAACAAGCTCTGCTTGAGTTCTTCCAGACGCTCCGCAGCATCCTTGAGGTCGGTGTCCTGGTCATAGCTCGTGGTCAGCTTGATGGATCTAACCGTGGGTGACTTGATCACCGCCTCGCAGAAACGCACGAAGTTATGGATCTGGTGGTTGGCTCGAATATAGGGATCTTCGATTTCCACGTTCTTCGCTCCCCTTAGGTAGGGAAGCAATATCGATTCGTAGCTGTAGCCAGTATCACCGTAGTGGATGGTGTAATGCTGCTCTTGCAGCTCTGCTTCGTCGACAGAGGCCGCAACCAAAAGCGGCTGCTCAACCGTGGCGAAAGCTGCCACAACCGGCTGATCGACGGACACAGGTGCAATACGCCCCTCCTCCCCGGCACTGGCGTGTATGCTCTTGCGGGTCGGCTCCTGAGTGGCAGGTGCATTACGTGACTCAGGGCAGTAGACCACCACCTCGTTGCCTGAAGCATCGAGGTAAGACAAATTGATCCGCGCATACTCGTCATCGGTCTTACGCTTGTTCATCTGCTCTTTGACACGTCGGCGGCCTTCTACCGCATAGGCCACGTACTCGGCGAACTCTTGGTCGGTCGGTGGTCCATTGGGATGAAGGATCTTCAGGAAGGCACAAACGGTCTTCTTGATGCCCTTCTCGTCACGACCCTCAACCGCCCTGCCCAGTTTGATGCGTTTGCTGACCTCCTCGTAACGGTTGGTCTGCTTCAACTGGTAGTGGAAAGCTTCGGCAAGGTAATCGGTGATGAAACCGTAATGACTGGTCAGGAATTCACTGCTGTTCTTCGGCATTTCCCAGCCCGGCAGGTAACATGCGAAACGATCCTGTACCGCCAGGTCGAACTCCTTGGGCAACGGCTGGAACAGATCATGAACTTCCGAGTTGACGACCTGCTCGACTGAAAGATCCAGATTCCCCACGAAGGCCATGGAGGCATCGGCAATGACCTCAACACCACGAGAGAAACGCCCATTGGCCATGAAGTCCTTCATGATCTGGATGGTGTCCTGGTCCTTGACCTTGATTCCGCCCACCTCATCAAATGCCACCGTATCCCAGTAACCTACCAGTCCGATCTTGTGACGCTGGTTGTTGTAGAACAGGGTGGCCTTGGTGGTCTGGCCACCGCTGATCAGCGTCGAGTAGGGCGAAAACTCGCTGAAAAAGTAGGACTTGCCGGTACCTCGCGGCCCCAGCTCGATAAAGTTGTAGTTGGGCTCAATCAGCGGGGCCAGCCTGGCAATGAAGTGCAGCTTGACTCGCTGCGCCAACTTGCTCGGCTCCAACCCCACAGAGCGCAGCACCACATCCAGCCATTCGTCCCGAGTGAATTGCTCGCGCCCCTCGCAGTAACGCTCGAAGTCGAAGCGACTCATCTGGATCGGGCGCAGATCTTCGATGTAGAAGGCGTAGTCGTCGTCTTCGATCTCGTTAAAGGCCAGGGTCACCTCAGCCCACAGACCGCCTTGCAACAGACGGTCGTGGTCGCGGTAGTACTTCTCGCTGATTGCCACCTTGCGAGAGTCGAAGTTCTCCAAGGCCGCCCAGTGACGGCGATCCTTCTCCACGTAGTTGACGTGCACCTTGTCGATGAAGCGATGCTTGCCCTTGGTGGCCACCTTCGACTGGGCTGCGTTCGCCTCGTTGGGCCGCACGTAGTTCTCGTTGAGGGTGTCGAGAACCGCCTCCAGGCCTGCCTGGATCTCCGAGTCATCGTCGCTAGCACAAAAGCGCGCCAGGAGGAACTCCAGTACGAAGGTAGGCACGTTGGTGCCCTTCTTGATCCGATGCAGCAGATCCTTGCGCACCACCTTGCCGTCGAACGTCGACGTGAGCTTCTGATCCAGGGTATCCATGGTTTACACCGCGTAGTCCGTTTCCAGCTCGATCTGGCTGTAAATGGCGTTGGTCTTCGGGTTCAGTGCCTTCACCTTGAATTTGCCCTCAAACTCCATCTGCATCTTCAGAGTGACCTGCACCCTTTCCCCGGCCTTGAGCGTCAGCGTACCAGTTGCTGGGTTCACAGCACCACCAGCCTTGCCCTCACCCACCACCTCGCCCTTGCTGCTGTGAGCCTCCAGCAGGATCTCGAAGTCACTCTCGGTCGAGAATATGTCTGCGGCCTCAACAGCTACCTCGATCACCGGCACCCGCGTGGTAATGCGCTTGGCGCCGTTCTTGTAAGAGATGCTGATCGCCGCCTTGTTGAGGCTCGGCTGCCCCTGGGCTTTCAACTGCATGGTGATGACCGGTACCACGCACTCTTGCAGTGAAGCACCGCCGTGATAGTACAGCAGCCCACTGCGATAAGCGGCGAGCGTTTGCGGCCCGGCGAACTTGGCAAAGTCTCCACGGATACCCAGCTTGTCGGCCCCCATCACCAGGTGGTTGGCGTCTGCGCTGCCATCACCCAGAGCGCAGCGGTCATGCACGACCAGCCAGTTACCGATCGGCTTGCTGCACACGTCCCCTGCCCCCGCATGGTTGTTCATGAAGAACCCATGGTCGGTGGCAATCACGACTTCATGAAAGCCACGCTGGGTCAGCTTATGGACAGCCACCCGGATACGCTTGAGGGCGTTTGTTATTTCCGCAGGCGCGGTATCCGGATGATTCTCGAAGTGGCTGTCGATCTCCACTGCACGCAGTACCAGTAAGTCGATGTCAGCACCAAAATCGATCCGATCCCGGACGAAGTCTTCTAACCGACCTTCGGCAAACCGCTGGCCATAACGTTTCCTGAACACCTCCATGCGCTGCGCTACGGTGTTGACCAATTGATCGCCCAGCATGGGCTGAATGCTCTGCTCAGCATTGCGCAGGAACAGCTGCTGACCTGCCCCCGGCAACAAGCTGGCCATGCCAACTGGAGTCACACTGGGCAACTGCGCCAAAGCGGTACTCAGCTCGACAACACCATCCTCTGCCAGTTGCCTTTCCAACGCTACGCCCAGCTCGTAGCGAAGGGCATCGATCATCAGGTAGGCGACCTTACGACCGTTCTGTTGCAGCTTGGGCGCAACCAGCCGATCAAATACATCCGCGTTGGCGAGATACCCCGGCAATGGCCAGCCGCTACTCTGCAAATGGCGGGTGAAGACGACCTGCACCTTCTCAGCCAGCTTGCCGTACTGCTTTCGGGCCTGTTGCTTGACAGGCGTCATCACCCCATCGGCATCCTGCCACTCGAAATCGCTGACGGCCTGTTCGAACTCGCGATGCAGACGATCGCCCTCGCGCAGCGAGCCCACGTAGAACTCCAGCAAGGCATCCAAGTTGCGAGTGTGATCGCCCAGCTGACGATCCAGATCTTCACAGCTCTGTATCAGTTCCAGAGCCGAGCGCACCAGATCCCACTGACCATGGCTTTCGCCCTTGCCAGTCCATACAGAGCGCTGGTGCTGCTCAAGAATGCGTCTTACCTGATCGGTGTCATCGTCGAGGATGGCCGCAACAGCACGATTGAGGAAAGTGCGCTCCTCGAAGGGGAAAGTATCCCGCTGGCCTAGATTGACCAACTCGGTGCAGTGATCGACCAGCCCCAGCTCAGCCTCGACTTCCTCGGCCCTGTCGATGTACAGGCTCTGGGTCCGCCAATCATTGCGCAGATCATCACAGAGTCCCTCGATCACAGGTCTGGCGATGCTATCTGCACGTGGAATGTCGGCCAATGCCGCTGGTAATTGCTCGGGCAGATCGAAGACGAACTCGCTGAACAGCACGAAACGCCACAGCTCGCTGGCAATCGAAGACCAAGTCTTGCCCTTGGTCTTCAGCGACAGAGCAATGCTACTCTTCAGCAGGTCACGAGCCTCGCTTACCCAGGTATCACTATTCTTGAGGTCAGCTTCTTGTGAGGCGCTCGGTGCCAACAGGGCGAAAAGGATGTCACGACTGGACTCCACCTTGAGCAAGGCGCGCAGATTCGGCCAACCCAGCCCTCCCCCAACGGCGTCGATCACCGCGAAGCTCGGGTTGGGGTCAGCCTGGAAGATCTGGCGAATGGCAATGGACTGATCGGGCTTGGCCTTCAGACACAGGCTGAGAAAGCTGTCGCTGTCACCACTCGGAAAAATCTCGCCACAGGCGCCATAGATCGCAAAAGGATCGGCTTGCTTGGCCTCCTCGATCAGTGGCTGAGTGACCGGGACATAGACCAGCAGCTTTTCCAGCTGCCCCTTGCCCAGTGCGACCAGTGCCTTGCTGGCCTGCTCGCGGCTGAGGATGCTGCTCACGGATGCATCTACCACCTCGCAACGCTCATCAGCCAGCGCCAGGCAGGTTTCCCTATAGCGCCGCTCCGGGTCGTAAACAACCAATACGCCGCGCTTCGACAGACGCGGCGCGAAAATTTCCTGTTGTATGAAGATCTGAATATTCATCAAACAACAGCCCCTTCAACAGCAATGAGTACTCGCCAGAGGCCGGGCTGGTCAGGAGACTCGCCGTTTGCCAACTGCTTCATTGCAGCCTCAACTAACATGGCTCGGTTGTCCTGGGCTTTTCTGGACTGTTGCATGGTGCTCATTCGGCGCTCCCTGCTTTCTTGCGGCCACGAGCCTTAGCTGCTGGCTTTAGATCGGGCTCGATATAGAGGTGTTCCAGGTTGTGTGCAATGGCCAGCGACTTGTCGGTGATGCACTTGTCGCGCACGCGCTGCGGCCAGTAGTTCATCGCTAGATGCGCCCAGTCATAGTCGCCCTTATCCAGCTTTGCCCAGGTGTCTTTAAGCACTTTCTGCCAGGGCTTAAGGCGGAACAGCTTCCACAGCGGAGCGGCAGTGATCTGTACACCATCGTCGTGATGGGGGCGGTAGTTAGGGGCGATTTCTAGCAAGCTGTCGCGCAGGTCAGCGAGCTCGTGCTCCAGGCTGGACAGTTCCTCCAGACGTTTTTCGTCCTGCCTACTACGGCCGGTGCCCTTGTCTCGCAGTCCTTGCGCCTCTCCGCGCACATCCTCTAGCTTGGGATCGACGAAGTCGTTGACGGCGGTGAATAGCGTCTGGTCGCTCAAGCTAGGATAGTAGAGCCACAGTGTATAACTTCCAGAAGCGGTCGAAATCGGCCAGTAAATCGGGGCCTTGCGGCGGCTCTTAGAGTAGCGTTTGAGATGGAGGGCGAAAAAGTCCTTTTGCAGCCAACGGCGCATGTTTTCAGCTAGGGGAACATCGACGGCCTCCAGCACCTTCTCCACCAGGCGGACAAGGTCGTGTGGGTGCCCCAGATCATCAACCAGAATGCCTGCATGCTGATGAAAAGGCGTAGAGCCATTTGGCAACATACCGGGACTTTGAGCTGGAAGCGGGTCAAATGGCCCCAGCTCTGGAGGTGAAGCACGCTCACCAGTGACCAAGTGCCAGTCAAAGCGGCCGAATGCTACACCAATGGCCCATGATTGAGCTGAAGTGACCTCATCAACCATATCGTCACCATCTAAAGGTTCGTCGCTTGATTCGCCATCATCTTCAGCGTCCACAACGCCAGATGGCCTCACCAACGCCTCGTTATGGTCCCGCTGCAAATCGTGAAACTCTTCTGGCGTAAGTCCACAGAGTTCAGCTATTCGCCCATCAAAGGTTGCGCCAATCAACGTCTCTCGATTGAATGGTTGACGCAGCTCATTGGCGACATTGAGTGAAGGAGACGTGAATAAAATTTCGGTTTCGTCACACTTGAAAGTCCTAGCCATCCGCTCACGGACATTCGATATAATTTGCGCAGCATCATTTAAGTCATTAGGTTGCGGCTTAATATAAGGAATTGCCGAGACCATTGAATTTTGGAATTTTGGCTGCCAGAATGCCTCTCCTCGAAACCTCGCAACCGCAGTTGCAAGATTTGAAGACAATAGAGCCGCTAACCAAATTTCATTATTCTGACTGGGATATACCTGGCTTCTCCCCGCCGTCGGAATAACTCCCGCCGGAACCAAATAGGGAACAAGACGACTTGAGCGTAACATGTAACTGAGTGCCGGCTTGAAATAGAAATTTTCTGAGCGAACGTATTTTGAAGGAGAGTCACCTTTCCCGACATGGAAAGCCTTAATCTCTGCTCCATCACGTAGCCAATTCACACATGCATGGATGGATGAAAGTACTGGCGATGCTGCTTCAGTCTTTGAATACCATGCCCACTTTTTTCTATTACTCGCCTGAAGACACTGATTTTGCAATTGTTCAATATTAGAAGTCTCGGTAGGCACAATGATGAAATCGCTATCAACCTCCCACCACAACCTTAGGAATCTAAAGTCGTCGCCGGTCTGCAACCCAACCCGAATCGAACATGCCAATGGATCAACAGCGGAATGACCTGCAATTTTTTTTGCAATTGAATCATTTAGCCAATATACGTAAGGCATATCTTCAAAGATCGAGAATTGCTCGACACGACCTCTAAAAAAATCACTTCCACTGCACCCATTCTTCAGCAGATGAATGGATTCGAGTAAGCCATTGTTTTTGTCACTTCTATTTAGCTCCCGAAAGAAGATAGCCTCTTCCTTTCTTTCGCTCCTCTCCCATGTGACAGCTGCTGTTTCCACCATTGCATCAAGCACGCCCTGCCCAAGATCAACAAAGCTCTCGAGTGAAAGATCTTCTGCCAACACTGTTTTTCGAAATGCAGAGAAGCTTTGTAAGAAAAAACATGTTCGGCTCACGATTGCACCGACACGTCCACTCGGCCTGACCAATTGCGCTGCACGCTCAATAAAATGAGTGAGAATGTTCCCCTTGGATCGTGGCAAGGTGCTTTCAAGATAGCTTTTTGTAGAGCGCGCTGGCTCACCAAATGGGGGGTTCATGACCAAGACGTCAAATCGCTCGCGTGCGAGGTCTATCAGACGCAATCCCTCTAGAGCATCCTGAGCGAATAACCGTCCTTGATAAGTGGATTTTGCTGCCTGGGCAAACTCAACCAGTGCAGTGCGCAGACGCTCTTCAGCCTGCACCCAGTCTTCCTGCTCTTCGGCGGCAAAAAGGCCGGTGCCAGTGCCGAGGTAGATCTGCCGGATCAGACTGGGCAGTTCGCGCTCTACTTGTAGTAGCACGCCGAGCTCCGGAAGCCCTTTGAGCAATTGCAGGGTCTTTTCGAACAACTCGACATCAAGCTTGTCGAGACAGGCGGAGAACTGCTGCCGCAGCTCGCGCTCGGCTGGCGGAGCCACCGCAGCCACGATATGACCACGTCCCACATCCGGGCGCAACTGTGCCTTGACCCCGGCATCATGCCAAGCACGCTGTGCCCGTAGCCACAGCGCCAGAGAGGCTATTTGCGCAGCTCGAGGGTCGATATCTACGCCGTAGATGTTGTGTTCGACGATCAGCCTTGGGATATCGCGGAGATAGGCGTCCCGGTCGGAATAGGTGTGGCAAAGCGGAAACAGGTTGGCATCTGGCTGGGTGGCTACATCGAGCGAACCAGGACCCTGGGTTTGCTCCCAGTCCCAGGCCTCTTGATAGAGCTGTAAGAACAGATCAAAGGCGTACAGACCGAAGTGCATTGACCCGCAGGCTGGATCGAGCAGCTTGAGCGTACGAGGGTCCCTCAAGCGTTCGCCAACTTGCGGTTGCTCGTCCGGCTTAACCAGAAGGTACTGGCAACGTTCGCGCAATTCAGTCAGTCCGCCAGTGGCATTGAACCACAGACGCCCTAGGGTGTTGTCGACTAGGTACTCCACCACATAGCGCGGGGTGAAGAACTGATTACGTACTGCCAACTCTCGGCTGTTGCGCGGTGCCTGACTGGCATCGCGCATGGCTTTGCGCTCCTCTTTGGAGTTGAAGTACTGATAGATCCAGCCGATAGTTTCGTCTTCGCCCCAAAGTGACTGTATTTCGTGGTGATTAAGCACCTCTAGTACCGCCAGCAAAGCAGGCTCGCGTGGGAACAGGCGGCCCTGGGCCGCATAGCGGTCGAACAGCGCCGGCAGATCAATTGCGAACTCATCGAACAGGCTGAACAGAAAAGTACGATAGGCTTCGCCGGTTTCGCCTAAGGCACTCCCAGCGACCATCTTGTACAGTTCAAAAGCCTGGGACTGCTGCCCCTGACTGACCACCGCCGCCGCCAGGAGGCCTCGCGCCTCCATCATTAACAGGGCGGCCAAGCGGTTGAGTACTGTGAAGGCCTGCTCGCGGATGATGCGGTCGATAGCGGCGATTCGATGGGCTTTGTCGTCCTCATCCACGGCCAGGTAGTGCGCGAGCGTGTCGCGCAGCAGTTGGGCGGTCTGCCGATCCTGGTCACTCAGGTGGGCCAGCCGCTCCAGGCTGGCCACCTCGCCGCTATGCGGGTCTATGCCGTAGGCTTGCCGCAACTGGATACTGAACTCGTCACTGAGCAGCCTGCGGCAGTCGCTGACCAGCTTTTGCAGGCGGTTGCGGGTGCTCTGATCAAATGCCATGGTTCACTCCTCCACCTGCACATCCAGCTCGAAAGCATGGGCGTATTTCAATTCGCTCTTGAGCTTTTGCAGCGCCTGGATCATAGCGTCCAGGTCGGACAGCGAGGTAATGCGTGAACGGGCCTTGAAGTTGCGGGTAATGGTCTTGCTCTCCTGTACCCCCTCCTGTTCCTTTTCTTGCTGCTCCGACTTGACCTTCTCTTGCAGGCGCTCGCGTCCCAGGCGCTCGATACGCTGCTTGAGCTGCTGCACCTGGCTGTGGATTTCGTAGTCACGGTTGACCAGTGCTTGCAGGCCGGCAATATCCGGTTGTATCTGGAGGGTCAAGCCTTCCAGCTTACCCAGCAGCTCCTGCTGCTCTTGCAGGGTCAGCTCGCTCCACTCGGGGACGCGTTGCAAATCGACTTCCGCCTCTTTCAGGCGCTCAGCCTGAGCTGCCTGCATGGCCTCAGCAGCACTGCTCACTTGGGCTCGCAGGTGGGTCAGGCTGGTATTGAAGTCGGCGGAGTGGCTATGGAAGTCCAACTGTTGTAAGCGCTGCTCCAACTGGGCGAAGGGCTCTGCCAGTTCCTCCTTGAGCCGGGCGGGAATATCGGTTTGCGGTAGCCCATCGATGGCACGGCGATGATGCTGAAGATCGCGCAGGGTCTGCTCCAGGCCCTGCTCCAGGCTGTTGCGCACATCGGCGGCCCATTTGAGGGTCTCGTAGAGGGCCGAGTCCTGCTTGCCCAGCCGTTGCGGCGCATCTGAGGCATCGGTCAGAAGGACATCGGCGATATCCCGACTCAGGCTGTCAAGGCGCTCAACGCCCGGCAGCCCTAAACCTTTGAGTTTTTCCGCCAAGGGTGCATAACGCTGTTGCAGGTTGGGAAACAGCTTGGTGGTCGCCTTGCTGATGGAGTCCTCCAGCGGCACGACCAGGTCGCCGCTCAGTTCGGTCAGCCGGGTCGAAGCTAGGGCGAGCATCTCCATCGAGGGCTTGTCCTCGCGCAGGGAAACACCGACGCTCTTGAAGCTGTTGTTGGTCTTCAACGCATCGATGGCTTGCTGGCCGTTTACGGTGACCTCACGCCCAGCGACTTTGAGCTTGATCTCGCCAGCCACCAGCATGGCGGCCAGCAAATAGCGCAGCGTGTCCGGAGACCAACCGAACGGCGCATCGGCGAACTTGTCGCTGAGGCTCTTGCCCTCGACGATCCCCAGCCGGTCGATGTGGTCGCGGATGCTGATCAGTGCCTTGTGGTCGGTACGGATGTTGGCCTTGCCAGACTGAACCTGCACCAAACTGAGCGGATCGAGCTGGGTAGTAATACCGGTGAGATTTCCAACACGCAGGAACTTCTCGGCCAACTCGGTGGCTGCGCGCACAGGTGCTTCGCCATAGCGGTCGAACACCTGGTCCGCAACTTCGCCCAGGTGTTTGCGCGCGGCATCAGCCAGCTCGCTACCCAAGTTCGCCACGGCATTCAGTTGGCCCCGGAAAACGAAGGAGCCTTGCAGCAGGCTGCGCTTGATCAGGCGCTCCAGCTCGGCATTCAAGCGATTGGCACGATCCGACTGACCGTTGCAGTACTCCTTGACCTCCTGATCGGGGTCATTTCGGTACTTGTTGGCGATTTCCTTGCAGCGATAGATTTCCGCCGTCAGGTCGTCGATTTCAGGGGTGGTACGCCCGACCAGGAAGATCTGGTACTGGGTCTGCTTGTGGCGCGACTCATCCACCGAGCGGGTACGCGTGGCGTCGTAGTCCTTCGGATCGACCAGCTCGACGATGGTCTGGATGGTGTTGCGATCCCCGGCCAGAGCAACCGGAAGGCCGCCCTGGCTCTGGGCCTTGAGGCCGGCGTGCACCGCCAGGGAGCCGTGCAACTGGGTGCTCGGGAGCGGGCTGTAAGCAGTCGTCAGCGCATTGTTGGCGATACGCTTGAGCTCGACGGTGCGCAGCGGAATCTGGCTGCGTTCCTGCTCGATATCGTTGAGCTTCTCGCTAAAGAAGCACAAGCAGCCGTCTTGCTCGCCAAAAGGAACTATGGGGTCACTAATCAGATCTTCGATGGCCTGCTTGATCGCCTCCGCCTGGCTGGGTGCGTAAATGCTGCCATGCATCAGGCTGCTGACGTTCTGCCGGGTGATCGGCAGATTACCGAGGATTTGCAGGACGCCTACAGTCTTGGCGATGTGCTGGTGGATCGGCGAGTGGCTGAAGCGAATCTTGCAAACGCTTTCGACGGCCTTGTGAATGCTGGCGAATGCGCGCTGAATATCTTTTTCCAGGGCGTCATACAGCGTCACCGTGGTGGCCAACCAGCCAACCGGCTGATCAGCGATGGGGGTCTTGCCCTCGCCCGGCTCGACCAACACATCCTGGATCACCTTGATCGCCGAGCGCAGACCGATACCGCCCGTGGAGCGCGCCAAGGCGCCCAGCAGGTGCAACAGGATGTCAAAGTGCGCCGGCAGGAAGGGGTACAGGTTGGTGAAAGTAGCCTTGTCGAAATCCGCGCCGTAAGCGCGGGCGTCCTCCAGTTTGGTGTTGTGACGCAGGGCTTGCCCGTACTGGTCGAACAGAGCGCCAATCTCGGCGCTCCCCTGCGGCGACTTGCCGAGCAGACGGGTGTAGCAGATTTCCTTGATGTCATTGGCTTCCAGGTCGATCTGGATCGGGAAGCGGTCTTTGAGCTTGAACAGCTGCGGCGAGTTGAGCGAGGCGCGCGGATCGTCCTCGGTCAGGGTCTGTTGCGCGGTACCGATGATCCAGACCTTGCCATCACCCAGGGCCTTGAGGTTCTTGGCCAGTCCGTCGAGGTTGAGGATCAGGTTGGGACGCGAGCCGACGTACTGCCCCACTTCATCGATGATGAAGATGATGTAATCCTTGCCGGAGGCCTCACGGGCGATTTCCAGCATCTCCTGAACACGGTCGTTCTCGAAACGGATGACCTCGCTGGACTCGGTGCTGAACGAGCTCTCGGTCTTGAACAGGTTAGGGTAGAGCTGGTGAGCCATGGCCGGCACCAGGCTATCTACGACCAGCTCGTCATTGCGATAGTTCTGCCACTCTTCGCCCCCCGCCATGTCCTTAAACAGATCGAGGAACTCCTGGTAGCGGCCATCCTTCTTCAGCTTGCGCTCCAAGGCCGCCACCTTGAGGTTGCGCGAATAGCCGGCCCATTGCAACACCTTGTAATAGAGGACGGTGGAGACCTCCTCCATGGTGGCACCCGCCACCTGCTCGCTGGCTAGGTCGAGCATCAACACAGCCGCCGGGAAGCGCTTGGCGACGGTGCTGAGCAACTGCCGGGTAGTAGTCTTCTTCAGGCGGTCTTGCAAGTGCTGAATAAACGGCACACTGTCAATCTTGATGCTGTCGTCGAAGGCCAGGCCTAGATACTTGGTCAGCGAGCTCTTACCAGAGCCGTAAAAGCCGGAGACCCAGACCCCTACCTCGTTCTCACCACCAACATCCATCGCGGCCTGCATCTTGAGCAGCAGTTTGTTGAACTGCTCGTCGATGCTGTCGGTCACCACATACTCGGCGATCTCCGCCTTGAGGCGTTCCTCCTGGGAGACCCCATAGGTGATGACCTTCTCGATGCTGCGGTAGATGTTCTTGCTGGGGTCGAAAAGCTGTTTGATTTCCATACGAGTCTCTAATTCTTAGCCGCCGACATGCACTGAGCGGTAGTTGCCGTCCTCGGGGTAGAAACCGAGGAATTTCAGACGGGTCTTGCCAGTGCGCACGCCGGGGTAAAAGAACACGGTGGGCACGTGGAATTTACCTTGCAGCTTCCCTTCAATGACACCGATACGCATGAAGGGGTGCAGGGCCTCAAGATCGGACACCAGCAGGATGGCCTTGGGCTTGCCTTCCAGGGTGCTGAGTTTGGCTTCCAGCCGATCCTGGAGCGCGCCGCTAGCAATGGCGTTCGCAAGGGAAGTATTGGTCTTCTCCCAGGATTGGGGGGCACGTTGGTCTGCTGCCAGCCAGATCTTACGCAGTGGTGCTTTGCCGAGGATGTCGGCGATTTCGTCAGCAATGGAAAGCGTATGGACATCCCAACCATCGTTATGCAGACGCGCTTCCCAGGCGGGCTGCTGACGCTTCACCTCCAGAATCTGCTCCGGGTGAAAAACCAGATAAAAAATCGGCTCGAAGCTGGCATGACCGAACTCGCGCCCCTGTCGAATACGTTCGATCAGCTCGTTGAAGTCAGCCTTGAGTGAGGACATCGATCACCTCGTCCATGTGCTTGTGTATCCAACTGATGTGAGTGACCTCGGCAGCGGATTGCATGATCAGGAAGCCTCGCAACGACAGACGCTTGAACTGAGCGCGTACATCTTCACGCTCCAGACCGAACAGCTGCCAATCGCTGTGGCCAACGATCTGGTTGTCTCCCAGCCCCTGAAACTTCAAGTCGTAGGCCAGGTAAGCTGCGACCTTGGGTTGGATCCGGAAGGGCAGAATCCGGCGGGGACCACGGCCATTGTCAGAAAGCAGCTCGTAGTTGGCGCAGCAGCCAATCAGGTATGAGGAGATGCGTTTGATGGTGGTGTCCGACCAGGATTTCTGGGTCTTACCCTTGCGCACAGCGGTCAGTACGAACTCGCGGGCCTCATCCAATGAGAGACTGTCTCGTCCGGCGCTGTAGCGCGGCCAGTACTGCTCACAGACAAACTCCTCCAGGATCAGGTTGGCTCGCGCGGTGTGCAGGAACAACAACTGACTGAACTCCTGGCGCGTCAGGCTACCGGCCAGGCGCTTGAGTGCAGCAGCCGTCCCCAGCGTACGCAGGTAGCGCGGAGCAAAGCTCTCGGCGACGATGTTGTGTAGGCGGCGAGCCGAGATCAGCGGGAACAATCCCGAAACCAAGGCCTTCTCTGACAGCTCGCTGGTGCTCATTCCGGGCTGGTAAAGCTCGAACAACAGCCGTGTTTCCTCGATGAGCCCCAACCCAGCCTGGAGCTGAGTGGTGTAGAAACGTGTTGCGCTCACTGCGCCTCCCGCAGGTATGGGAAACACTGGATCCCCTTGTTGAAGGCATCCAGGTATAGCGCAGCACAGGACTTCAGAGCGTCCCCCAGCCCATCCCTCAGATCGCCCACGACCACCGGTCCCTCAGTGGCACTGGCTGTTTGCCCTGCCAGCTCAGCAAGTCGCACGAGCGCCTGATCGCGACTGGTGACTGTGGCACGGATGCTGGCCTCGGAGACCTTGTCAGCGAACACGCTAGCGGCAGACTGCTCGAAAATCTCGGGGAGCCTGAACAGGTGGAAGCTGCGCCCCTCCCCGATGTGCTCCTCATGCTTGCGTGCGGCGGCAGCGGTCACGCCCTGGTACTGCGCCAGAGCCGTAGAACGGGCGAACACCGGCCCCAGGAAGGCTGCGGCGTTGAGGCTGTAGAACTGGCTAGGCCACCAGGCTGGCTGCTGCTCACCGAGGTAACCGATGAGCACTCGCAGCTCGGCAATGGTTTTTGCGTCCTTGATCATAGGTGGCATCTCGTCGTTCGACTGGCAAATGACTGAATCATAAGGGGTAATGCATCGATTTAGGGCAGAAATCTTGGATGAATATATCAGGTTAGTAGCAGCTCTACATAAGGGTGGAGGCTGCACACCTAGAAGGCACGCAGATCAAAACGGCCTGAGACCTCGCACAGATGGACGCCTGGACGCTGCGCAAGCAATTCAATGTGATGCTGGATAAAAAAGCGTACGTGAGCTGCAGGGTGTGGCCTGCCTGGATATTGAGCACGAGATCGAGCCGAAGCAGGAAATATGCTCCAGCCGCTTCTTAGGCATACGACTGCGCGAGTTGCCAGCTACCTAGGAAATCGCCACCGCTGCATTGAAGCACCCAGAGATCCCCGCAGGACTTCAAGGCTACCTTGCACAGGTTGTTAGCACGTCCGAGGTTTATCCTCAGCGGAGGCGTTTCAGCTGCCCCACTCGCAGGCATCGTGCACCCTCAGGCCTCAAGCGCAGGTGCTGAGCATCTTTGACGAGATACTTCACGACCTTGTGCACATGACGCCGAATCGACCGGTCACGCCTCTCGATGCGACCAATACCACACTCGCCCCCGTATTGCTCCTTGTTGTGGTTGCAACTGTGCCCGTAACCCTGGGCACCTGGTTGGTTGTTGTGCACACCAGGTACGTGTTATGTATTTTTTAACCGATGACCTATCCCTGCCTGTGCAGTAGGTGCAGTACCGAACAAGCGCAAATGGATATTGATTTATAAATATTGATAATCAGTAGCTATATCACTAGAAGCAGCCCAGCCCATTACCAACCCTCCCGGCGAGACCTGGCAATGGGGAGCAACATTGCCCTACCTGCCGAGAGATTTGCCGAATCGCATCTTGGGAGAGTTAGCTGAGAACACAGAACCTTCCCAAGCGGCATAAACGCCATGACCAGCCGTAGCAAGTCATGGCGCAAATGGTCAGTTCTAGCTTGCCACACTCAGGTGGCCAGTGCCGCGCACCGCAATACCCTCTGCCAGATCACGCTCCTCGATCCTCGCCAGGATCCAGTCGTGCACCTCGCTGTCGACCCAACCGACGCAGCGGTCCCCCAGCGAGACGGGTTTCGGGAAGGTGCCCTCCCCGATGTATTTGTAGATGGTCGACCGAGCAAGGCCGGTCGAATCGATGACTTCTTTCAGGCGGATGATCCTCATGAACGGGGCTCCTCGTATTCGTTCAGAGGATTGGCAGAGACGGTAAAAAAACACTGACGGGCTGATCCGCTGGCGCTCCTCGAAGTCACCTACAGCCCGTGAACGTACATCCGCGAATTCTCTGGCCCCCGAGTGCTGACTTAGGCCATAGCACTGGCTCGCGGCTACTCGACTGTAGAAAACTCGAAAAACAATCAAAAAACCTGCTGAAATCCCAGTAAAAATGGGGTTTACACGAAATATTTTATTCTAGAATCGCCATAGAGACTGGATAGATTTCACAAATAACCTCGCTAGAATCACTCTAGAATGGATGTAGAATCAGACGAAACTCCGTACCGGAAATACCCTTAAATCGGGATTGAAATAATGTGAAGACTGACAATTACGCGCGTAACAAAGATGCAGACAGGCTGAGCGAGTTGCTCCAAGAACCTCATCGAAACCATCGCCACGACATCTGGCTGTGGCTGCACCTCTACCATTACAAAGAGGCGAGGCTTGACCTCAGAACCTGCAATGGCCTAACCATGCGTGACGAGATAGCCAGAGCCCTGAGGGACCGTAGGCACCCACTGTCCCGCATCCCCCGAGAGAAAGATCGACTCCTGCTTCCAAACGAGAAGCTGGAGTGGATCGAAGAGGATGAGCGGCAGCATCGATGGCTGATCCACGAGATCGAGAAAATGACTGGCTTGCGCCTGCCTCACGGCCTAGTCCACCTCATCGGCAGAGATCGCCTCATTGGCATGATCGACCTTTGGGATATCGATATCGTCGAAAAGGCATCTGAGGTCGAACAGCTTCACCGTGACTGGCTCAGGCACAAGGAGAAGGACAATGAGTTCGAATGGTTCACCGATAAAAAGGAAAGCGAAAGACGCTGTGTCTGTGCCTGGGAGTGGCTTAAAAAAAATCATCTGTCGCCGCGCACTAGGCAAACGCCAATCAGCAACTACCAAGAGCTGCTGATGTTCTTCGATCAAGGGGATATAGGCCGTCACGAACGGACGGCCATACTTCGAGAGATCAAAAGGCGATGGAATCGTAAGCAATTTGACGAGCGTACCGCCGACAAGAAGCAGGTCAACGTCATTCTCTCGAAAACGGTGATCGCCCAGCTTGATGCGCTAGCGAAGGCGCACGGGCTGAAACGAGCTCAAATTATTGAGAACCTGGTGAGGATGGAGACTGACGCTGGAGTATACCTAGCTGAACGCTAGCTATACCCCCTCAAGGTGGCACGAGGTACCAAGCAAATCCTATCGGCATTCCAAATGGCATTCCAAAAGAAAAATATAACCGTAAAAATATCTTTAAATCAATTCCTTACATATCCAGTTCAGATTACCCCGGCGCCGACTCAACAAGTCAAAATTCACTTACCGGGAGTTTCTCACGGATCTCAAGTGGAAAACGGGCATCTCTCGGGACCAAGTTGGGACTAAGTCGGGCCTAAGTCGTCATCAAAGATGACAACGACCCCGAACGGTCCGGCCCCTCAGTTCACTCTACAGCCAATCCCGCAGCCACACTCGGTAGCGGCCTACTAAGCAACACACCCACGATCAGCGCAAACACCAACGCCGCCACACCTGCGCTCTGCAACACCGCCTCAAACCCACCCACAAACGCCCCCCGCGCCAACGGCGCCGCCACCTCGCGCAACCCCGGCTCAAGCATCGCCAACGCCGCCTGCAAATCCCCCGCCGCCACCCGCGTCGCCATTTCCCCAACCTTCCCCAACGCCTCCGGCGCCACCCCAGCCATGGCCTCACGCAACAACTGCCCACTACGCGCCGCAAGCACCCCACCAAGAATCCCGATGGCCAGCACAATGCCCCCAAACCGTGTGGTAGTGCTCAACCCCGAGGCCATCCCAGTACGCTCACGCGGCACGCAAGCCATGATGTTTTTCTGCGTATCACCATTAAGCAACCCTGCCCCCGCCCCCAGCACCAAACTGGCCAAGGCAAAAGCCCCATAGCCCCCCTCCCCAACCGCCCAGGCACAAGCCAGGTTCCCCACCCCCACCAACACCAGCCCCAACGCAAACACCTGCGCCGCACTCAACCTAACCGCCAGGCGCATCCCCAACCGCGGCGTCAGCAGCATGGCCACGGCAAACGGCAACATCCCCGCCCCCGCCTCAAGCGCCGACAGTTGCAGGCCGTTCTGCAAGTACAGCGGCAACAGGGTCATCATCACCTGGGCACAGGCGGCATAGGCGAACATCCCCAGCAAGGCACCGATGAACCGCCCGCTGCGCATCAATTGCAGATCGATCATGGGCCGTGCCTGGCTACGCTCGACCATCACGAACAGGCCAAACAAAAAGGCTGCAATCACCAACCGGCCCAAGGTAGGTGCGCTGTCCCAGCCGACCCGGTTGGCGTCGATCAGCGCCCAGATCAGGTAACCCAGGCTGCCGGCAAAGGTCAGGCTACCCAGCGGATCAAGCCGGGCGGCAGCGCTGTCGCGGGACTCTTCGACGCTACGCATCACCATCAGCGCCAGCACCGCCACCAGCGGCAGGTTGATGTAGAAGATCCAGCGCCAGCCCAGGGTGCTGGCGATCAAGCCACCGAGCAGCGGCGCAAAGGTGATGGTGGCGCCCATGCAGGCGCCCCAGAAAGCCCAAGCGCGCAGGCGTTCCTGTGGCTCATGGAAGCGGTGACCGATGGCGGCCAGGGCGGCGGTGAGCAGCAGCGCCGCGCCCACGCCTTTGCAGGCACGGGCCAGGTCGAGCCACAGCAGGTTCGGCGCAGCACCGCAGGCCAGGGAAGCCAAGGCAAACAGTGCCAGCCCGAGCAGCAGCATGCGCCGTCGGCCAAAGCGGTCGGCCAGGCTGCCGGCGGGCAGCAGGCAGGCGGCGAAGGCCAGCAGGTAGGCGCTGACCACCCATTCGATGTCGGCGAATGAGCCGGACAGGTCGCGGGCGATGCTGGGCAGGCTGACGGCAACGATGTTGGTGTCGAGGATGATCAGGGCGCACACGGCCGAGGCGGTGAACAGGGTGAAACGCGCAGAGGCGGGGGTGGACATGGCAAGGCTCCAGGGGGCGCCATCGCGGGCCACGAGATGCCCGGCGATGGCATTGAGGCTCGGCCGGTCATCGGGCTTTGCCGCCGCGACGCCAGCCTTGTAGTGTTGCCCTCACCATAACGCCGCCGGGCGCGGGGCTTGTTAGCCGCCACGTCCTGCGTCATTAGCCCCCGGCTAACGAGGCCCCATGGAAATCCGCCACTTCCGCTACTTTCTCAGCGTCGCTCGCCACGGCCATTTCACCCGTGCGGCCGAGCAGCTGGGCATCGCCCCGCCTACCCTCAGCCGGCAGATCCAGGACATGGAGAAAGCGCTGGGTGTGCTGCTGTTCCAGCGCAGCCAGCGCGAGGTACGCCTGACCGCCGCGGGCGAAACATTGCGGGTGGAAGCCGAGCAGGCGGTGCGCCAGTTCGACGCTGCACAACTCAGCGCGCAGCGCGCCGCACGTGGCGACAGTGGGCGCATCGAGCTGGGCTATGTGGCTTCGGCGGCCTACTCTGGCACCTTGCAACAGCAAGTGACCCGCTTCAGTGACGCCCACCCCGGCGTGCATCTGAATATCCGCGAGGCGCCCATGGATGCGCTGCCCACGCAGGTGCTTGACGGCCAACTGGACCTGGCCTACGTACGCTCGCCGATGGAACTGCCGGACGGGCTGGAAGCGATTCCCCTGCATGAAGAAGGCTTCGTCCTGGCGCTGCCCGCCGGCTCGCGCCTGAACGAGCTCAAGCAGCTCCCGGCCAAGCGCCTGGCCAATGAAACCTTCATCCTCCCCGAGCAGATCTCCGGCACCCTGGAGGTCGCCGCACAGGGTGGTTTCGTCCCGCGCCTGGGCCCGCAGCCGGGCAGCCTGGTGGCGGTGATCACCCTGGTATCGCTGGGCCAGGGCGTTGCGCTGGTGCCGGAATCGGTCGTGCGGCGGATCAACTTGCCGCAGGTGAACTACCGGCCTGTCGAGGATTGCCGGGCGAGCTCGTGGTTGAGCCTGTTGCACCGGCGCTTCGAGAAGTCACCGGCCGTCGCCCGCTACATCGAGGCGGTGCGCTCGGCATCCAGCGCGTAGAACTCCTGCAGCTTGGCCTGCAGCAGGGCCTTGTCCGGCAGGCGGGTCTGGTACTCGGCGATCAGCGCGGGCGACAGGCTGCGGTTCAGTGCGTACTCCACCACCTCATCGTCCTTGCTGGCGCAAAGCAGCACGCCGATGGCGGGGTTCTCGTGGGCTTTGCGTTCGTTGCGGTCGAGGGCTTCGAGATAGAAATCCAGCTTGCCCAGGTACTCGGGTTCGAAGCGCCCCACCTTCAGTTCAATCGCCACCAGGCAGTTGAGGCCACGGTGGAAGAACAGCAGATCGAGGGCGAAGTCACGGCCGCCCACTTGCAATGGGTAGTGCGAGCCGACGAAGCAGAAGTCGCGGCCCAGTTCCACCAGGAAGTCCTTGAGGCGGCCGAGCAACCCTTGGTGCAGGTCGGCCTCGGCGTGCCCGCCCGGCAGGCCGAGGAACTCGATCATGTAGGCATCGCGGAACACCTCCAAGGCCGCCGGATGGGCCTGGGTGAGCGCGGCCGAAGCCTTGGCCGGTTGCGTCACGCTGCGCTCGAACAGCGCGGCCTTGAGTTGGCGCTCAAGCTCACGGCTCGACCACTTCTCCTGTGCGGCCATGCGCAAGTAGAACTCACGCTCTTCGGGGAGTTTGCACTGGCTGAGAATGATCAGGTTTTGGGTCCACGGAACTTGTGTCAGCAGTGCTGACACTTTCTCCTCATGCCCACGATAGACCTCATAAAACTGACGCATGCGGAACAGGTTCCGCCGAGTAAAACCTCTCAACCCCGGCTGGGTCAGCGCCAGATGATCCGCCAATTGGCTGACCACGCCGTCACCCCATTCGGCCGCCTCCAGTTTGCCGCTGATGTATGCCCCAACCTGCCAATACAACTCGATGAGCTGGGTATTCACAGCCTGGACTGCGCGCTGGCGAGCCGTCTGGATCAGTGCAATCACTTCAGCGAAGCGCGTGTTGGCCGTTACCGACGCGGTTGCATCTTGAGACTCGGTGTTCATGCGGCGACTCCCTGGCGAAGATCAATGAGCGCAAGAGTCTATGGGCATTCATCACATTGGCTGGCAACGCAACTGTTGCAAAACGCAAAGAGGGCGCCCAGTGGCGCCCTCTCGTTCACGGCACAGCCATCAGCCCATCGACCGCGCCCCCACCACCCGCGCATGCCCCCGCGTGGTCACGATCCCCAGGAACGAAATCACGATTGCCAGCCCCAGCGTTGCGCTCACCTCGGCCCGGTGCTCCTCGGTGAACATCATCACTCCCAGCGCGCAGCTGATGAAGATGATCACCGCCCAGGTCAGCCATGGGAACAGCCACATCTTGAACTTGAGGTTGGCGTTTTCACGCTCCAGGCGGCCACGCATGCGCAGCTGCGAAATGGCGATCACCAGGTACACCAGCAAGGCAATGGCGCCGGAGCTGGCCAGCAGGAACTCGAACACGCCCTTGGGTGCGAAGTAGTTGAGGATGGCGATGGCCGCACCGATCAGGGTGCTGCCGAACACCGCCGCACGCGGCACGCCCACCTTGGAGGTTTCCTTGAGAAACGCCGGGGCATCGCCGCGCTTGGCCAGCGAGTACATCATCCGCGAGGCGATGTAGATCGACGAGTTCATGCAGCTGGTCACCGCGATCAGCACCACGAAATCGACCATCAACGCGGCGTTGGGGATGTTCATGATTTCCAGTGCACGCTGGTACGAACCCACCACCGCCAGCTGCGGGTCGTTCCACGGCACCACCGAGATGATCACGAAGATCGACAGGATATAGAAGGTGCTGATGCGCCAGATCACCGAGCGGGTGGCCTTGGCGATGTTGCGCGCAGGGTCGCTGGATTCGGACGCGGCGATGGTCACCGCCTCGGTGCCGATGAAGCTGAACATCACGGTGATGAAGGCGCCGATCACCGCCGACCAGCCCTTGGGCGTGAAGCCGCCGTGCTCGGCCATCAGCGTGCTCAAGCCGCTGACCTCGCGGTTGGGCAGCCAGCCCATCAGCGCGGCGAAGCCCAGGCCGATGAAGCCGAGGATCGCCGTGACCTTGAGGATCGCGAACCAGAACTCGAACTCGCCGTACTTGGCCACGCTGAACAGGTTGGTGCAGGCCAGCAGCAGCACCGAGGCCAGGGCGAAGATCCAGCTGTCCACCTGGGGGAACCAGGCGTTGAGCACATGCCCCGCGGCCAGGGCCTCGATGGGGATCACCAGCACCCAGAACCACCAGTACAGCCAGCCGATGGTGTAGCCGGCCCAAGGGCCGATGGCCTGGTCGGCGTAGGTGGAGAATGACCCGGTGTCAGGGTGTGCCACGGCCATTTCGCCGAGCATGCGCATCACCAGCACCACCAGGGTACCGGCGACGAAATACGAAAGTATGGTGGCGGGCCCGGCCGCCGCGATGGCGTGCCCGGAACCTACGAAAAGCCCGGCGCCGATGATGCCGGCGATGGACAGCATCGTTACATGACGCGGCTTGAAACCTTGTGCAAGGTTGCCATCAGATCCCACGGTGCTCATTGATCTTGTTCTCTTTTTGCTGACACAAGGAAGGGACGGGCAGGTACAGGCGAAAAAGCATCTCCTTGAAAAACAATAAGAATGACACGTCGCTCAGGCGCTGTTGTTGAACTTCTTCACGCTTTTGCAGAGCCACGCAACGAACGATCCGGGGAGTTATTTAAGCCGTGCGGGGCATGGGGAAATTGTTCGAGAACGTCCCGCAAGTTCGCGATCACGACACCCCGTGCCCGATCCCGTCAGATGTCGTGATTGGCTTGTCTGGAAACGACGTGGGCCAGGCGCCCACAAAAAAGCCCCGGTCTCCCGGGGCTGTGCTGCACAGGCGTCTGCCTACGCCTGACCGACACGCGGGGTGTCGGATGGCAGCAGGGAACTGTTGTGTGG